>JAJXTA010000092.1 GCA_021784265.1 bacterium
TTCCGATCTGAAGTTCCGGCGAGAGCGAGTCGGCTCGTTCGGCAACGGCGCGTGAGCATGGGTCATGGGGGGATTCTTCCCCTGAGCCTGCACCGAGGCAAGCGCATCCACCGCACCGCCTCTGCCGCGGGCCGCCAAAGGCGGGCGTGCGGGCGCAAGCCCGGGCGGCCTTAACGCTACGCCGTCCCCGAATCGGCCGAGTCCGCCTGTACCAAGGCCCTTACCGCGGCCTGCTGGCAGGCCAACGCCGCCGGACCAAAGCAGACCAAGACCACCTTCAGACCGGTGGGGTCCTGCTCCAGGAACGCCTTGCACTCGGCTGCGGCGATCCGAGCGGCGGGCTCGGGCGGAAAGCCGTAGGCCCCGGTGCTGATCGCCGGGAAGGCGATCGTCCGTGCGCCCTGGGCCGCGGCGAGCTCGAGGCTGCGGCGATAGCAGGAGGCCAATAACTCCGCCTCCCCGCGCCCGCCCCCCTGCCACACGGGGCCGACGGTGTGAATGACCCACCGTGCCGGCAACCGATACCCCCGCGTCAGCCGCGCCTGGCCCGTGGGACAGCCCCCGAGCGTCCGGCACTCGGCCAGCAATTCCGGCCCCGCCGCCCGGTGGATGGCGCCATCGACACCCCCGCCACCGAGCAGCGTGGTATTGGCGGCGTTGACAATCGCGTCCACGTGCTGGCGGGTGAGGTCGCCCTCGACGACCTGCAACCGTTCAGGCCAGCGGGCGGCAGGCATCGCCTCAGAAGCCGAAGAAGGGATACTGCTCGGCGAAGCCAGGCAACGGGTGACACCCCGCCGCCTCGACCGGAAGCAAGGCCGCCAAGCGACCTTGCGCGCTCTCGCTAAGCAACCGGGAACGCCCCAACGAACTGGCCAACTTCTCCATGCGGAAGATGAAATTGACCTCTTTGCCCGAGAGCGTCTCTTCGCCCACCGAGGCCATCCCACCAATGAGCACTTGGCCGTAGTGCACCACGATCCGGAAGGCGGGTTGGCATTGGTCCTGGAGCGCCCGCATCTGGGCCAGGGCCGCTGCCACCGCCGCGGCGCTCTCCGGCTTATCCCGCCAACAGGCCAGGAAACCGTCGCCCAGATACTTGTTCAGCGTCCCCCCACCGGCCTCGATCACCTGCCGGCACTGGGAGAACCACCGCCCGTTGACCAGCGGCAGTTCGTCCGCCGAGAGCCGCCGGCTAAGCTGGGTCGAGGACTCGATGTCGGCCAGGAGCAACCAACACTTGGCGGACCGCAGGTCCATCATGGTGTGCTCGGTGGCCGGCAAGGCGGCGGCGGCGGGGTCGCTCCCCTGCGGCCCGCGAAAGGCGAAGAGAAACGGGCCCACCTGCACCTGATCGCCCTCGCGCAACTGGACCGGTTGCATGATCCGCCGTCCGTTCAGGTAGGTCCCGTTGCTGCTGCCCAAGTCCACCAGCCAGAACTCGTCCTGGCCCTGGGCGTGGATGATCGCGTGCCGCCGGGAAACCTTCTCGTGGTCCAACACCAAGTGGTTAGTTGGGAGCCGGCCGATGGAGCAGTCACCCTCGACGCGGGTGCGTTGCTGCTCCGGGCCTTCCAGCCAAGCGGTGGTGTCTCCCGGACTGTTCATTCGCGCGCAACTTCACCCTACCCCGGCGGGGCGGGGAACGGAAGTCCATAGTTCAGCGCAGCACCCGCAACGCCGCGGGTTCGACGCGGAAGGTCGCCGGAGTGGTCCCCACCAAGTCGCCGTCCAGTTGGAGTTCCACGGGCGGGTCGGTCTCCACGCGCAGGCAGCGGCCGGAGAAGTACGTGGCTTTGGGATGGGTCACATGGGTGCCGCGCAGCAGCCGGGGGAAGCAACGCAGCGTCTCCAGCCGCCGCATCGCCCGGATCAGACACAGGTTCAAGAGGCCGTCGTCCATTCGCGCCCCGGGGGATAATCGCATCATGCCCCCGCCCCCGAACTCGGCATTACCCGCGCACACATGAAAGAAATGCCCCGAGAACTCCCGGGCATCGGCGTGGAGCCGCATCCACGGCGCGCGGAACCGGCGCAGGGCCCGAAAGAAACCCACCGAATAGCTCAGCCGCTGGCCAAAGTACCGCTTCACACGCGGGGTGGTGTGACGGATCAGGTCCCCGGCAAAACCGACCGCGGCGAAGAGCAGGGCGTAGTGACGATGCGGCGCCCCTCCCGGTCCCGGATACTCGACGCGGATGGCATCGACCGCGCGCGGCTCGCCCGCGGTCAACACGTTCACCGCCTGCGCCACGTCGGCGATGCCAAGCTGGTGGGCCGCGTCATTGCCCGTCCCGAGCGGCACCAACCCCAACGCCGCCGCCCCGGACCCAGCGCGTAGCAAGCCGGTGGCGACCTCGTTGGCCGTCCCATCGCCGCCCACCGCCACCACCACTTCGCAGCCCGCCGCCCGCTCCTGGGCCAGGGCGATTCCATGCCCAGGGCCCCGGGTCACCACCTGCTCCACCTCCGTGCCCCGAGCCCGGAGGCGGGCAAAGAGATACTCCCACTGCCGCGGCGCCTGCCCCGCCGCGGCCTGCGGATTGAGAATCAAGGAAAGACGACGCGCCATGGGCATGCCCGCTCCGCGCGGCCCGGCGTGCCGCAGGTCGGGCGCCGCCGCCACCACCCGCTCCGCACCTGCCCCGGCCGGGCGGTTCAGTACACCTTGCGCAGGTGCGAGGGTAACAGGTTCAGTTCGGTGCGATACTTGGCCACCGTCCGCCGGGCAATCACCACCCCCTTCTCGCTCAGGCGCTTGACCAATTCCTCGTCGGAAAGGGGCTTGGCGGTGTCCTCCTGGCCGATCATTCCCGCGATCAACTCTTTGACGCTGGCGTTGGACATTCCCGCCCCACTGGTCGTCGGGATGCCCGAGGTGAAGAACGACTTCATCTCGACGACCCCTTGCGGCGTTTCCATGTACTTGCCCGAAACCGCGCGGCTCACCGTGGTTTCATGCACCCCCACCACTCCGGCGATCTGGGCCATGGTCATCGGCTTGAGCCCCACCACCCCCTTCTCCATGAACTCCCGCTGGCGTTGGACGATCTCCCGGGCGATGTTGACAATGGTCTGCTGCCGTTGATGGAGGCTCTTGATGAGGAACTTGCCGGCGCGGATTTTCTCGCGGATATACTCGCGCACCTCGGCGGAGCTGTTGGGCTGGGCCATCAGGTCCTTGTAAGTGTTGCTGATCCGCAAATGCGGCACGGCGTCGCTGTTGGTGCTCACCACGTACTCCTCCCCCACCTTCTGCACAAACACCTCCGGTAGGACGTACTGCTGGGTGTCGGGCAGGAAATCCCGCCCGGGCCGCGGCTCCAGATGACTGATGCGCGCCACCGCCTGCTGGACCTGCTCGATGGTCTGCTCGGTCGCCCGGGCGATCTCGGGCAGCCGCCGCTTCCCCAGGGCGTCCATGTGCTGGTCGATGATGCGATATTCGAGGGTCTCCTGGCGGCCGGCCCGTTCCAGTTGCAGTTTGAGGCACTCGCGCAGGTCGCGCGCCCCCACCCCCGGGGGATGGAAGCTCTGCACCACCTTCAGCACCTCGAGCACGCGCTCGGCGGGGATGTTGGTGGAGAAGGCCAGCTCATCGACGCTGGCCTGGAGGTAGCCGTAATCGTCGATATTACCGATGATCATCTCCGCGATGGACCGCTGCGCCTCGCCCAGGTCGGAGAGCCGGACCTGCTCCAGCAGGGTCTCCTGCAAGGAGGTCCCGGCAATCAGCGAGTCGAACATGTACTGCCGCCGCTCCTCATCCTCCTCCCGCGTCCGCATCGGGACGTTCGTTTCGCTAAAGTAATCCCGCCACTCCTGGTCCATCTGCGCCAGCCGGTCAAACTCCGCTTGAAAATCGTCCACCGGCTTGTCGGTGGGCCGTTCGGTGGCCGGGTCGAAGGCCAGATCCTTGGGCGGCTCGGCGGGGTCGGCGGGGTCGGCCGCCGGGGCCCCCTCGCGCTCGTGCCGTTCCTGGGCCGCCAGCTCCGTGACCGAGAGTTCTTCCAGCACCGGGTTCTGTTGCACCTCCTGCTCGACCATGGCCTTGAGCTCCAGCATGGGGGCCTGGAGCAACGCCAGCGACTGCTGGAGCTGGGGCGCCAACACCTGCTGCAAGGCCATGCGCTGCGTGAGATGTAAGCCGTGAGCCACGGCCCTCATAATAGCGCCCTCTCCTGGAGAGACAAGCAAGAATCGGCATGCGGATTGCTCTTTCCCCGGCGATCTCCCCCGGGTTCGCCCGGCCGCCCGGGCCCAGGGGGCTACTCAACCCGCACCACGCGAGCGAAAGGACCGCCGCCAACCCGGGCCGCGAAGCTCACCTCCGGCAACCCACCCTCGCCGATTGCACCGGCCCCTAACGCCGGACCGCCCGGACCCGCTCCACCTCGTCGCCACGGTGGGTTGGGGTTGGTGGCGGCCACGGCTTCGGCTGGCCGTTCTCATCCACCACCAGCGCCCCCGTGCCGGGAGGCAAGACTTGGAGAGACTTGAGGAACTCGATGATGGTCCCCTGGGCATACGGGCTGAGCGCTTGAAAAGCCTGCCGGGAAGTCAGGGCTTCGCCCGCGTGGGCCAACACCGCCTCCCGCAGGGTGGTGAACTGCCCGTGATGGAAGAACGGGGGTTCATTGGCCGCTCCCCAGAGCTTCTTGGTTATGAACTTTGTATTGCCGGCGAAGAAGCCGGGCGAGCCGCTGGGCTGGTTCATGTCCAACGCTTCGGCATTGGGGTCGCCCGGACCGGCACAGATGTCGTGCAGTTTCAGGTCCGTATAGGCGGGCACGAAGAGTACGCCCGAGCTTTCGGGGTTGAGGCGCGGGGGCGGCAGCCGGTCCGAGGTCAGATCGACGGAGAGCGTCGGGGCATCGCCCACCTGCATGTTGCCCGGGGGGTTGTAGGGGTTGGGCTCGGTAAAGACCCACCCGCGGTCCACCAAGGGCAGGCGCGGCACGTGGCAGCGGGCGCAGCCAATGGTCTCAAAGCGCTGCTCCCCCTCCCAGACCGCCGCCTCGACCTCCGGGTCGTTGGGGATCACCCGGCCCGGCACCGCCAGGGTCGCTTGATACAGCGTCACCGCCGTCATATCCGCTCGCGTCAGCTCGTTCGTCACGCCGTCGCCGTCCGGATCCGTGCCGTTGCCGAACCGCTCCGTGGACTGCATCCCGTGATGTTGATTAAAGGCGTTGTTGGAAAACTCCCGCAACGAGACCACGTGGCCCGCCTGATGGAACGGCCGAATCACCAGGCTGGGCGGGTTGCCCGGGCCGGTCGTGATCAGACTGGGCGCGGGCAGGCCTTCGACGCCAGAGGTATCCCACGCGCCGTCCGCCCCCCGGGCGATCCGGCCGAAGGAGATCCCCTTGGCCACCAACGCGTTCGTGTCCCCGGGCAAGGTGGTCTCGCGAATCGCTTGCAGCTCGGCGGTCATTTGCCGCGCCAGCATCTCGATGAACCCAGAGCCGAACATCCCGATGGTGGCGCGCGAGTTGGCGATGCTCTGCAGCGTCACCGGGCGCAGCAACTCGTCCACCGAGCTCGCGGTGGGCAGGGCGGTGATCCGATCAAACGTGGCGAAATCGAACCGGTTCGCCATCACAAAGACGTTGGCGACGATATCCCCGCCGCCACCGGGGATCCCGTACGGGAGATTGTGACAACCGGCACATGAGTTGGCCTCTGGCCCCGAGACGCGGTTGAAGTTCCGCGGGAACGTCAATGGCTCGTTCGGGTCGGTCAGCGGGGTGCCCGTGCCTTTGGTCAGGGGGCGTCCCCCGCCGTCGGCGGGCGTCCAGACGGCCGTAAACAGGCGTTGGCCATAGGCGATCAGGTAGGGCAGCGAGAGGCGGTACTCCTCCCCGTCCTGGAGGTGGCGCGGAATCGCCCGCTCCTGCCCAATCTCCGCCCCGTGGCTAACGAGCCAGCCGCCGCCCAACCCAAGGGCCAGGGCCACGAGGGCGCAGCCCGGGAACCGGTGGGAAGCAAAGAGCCCGGGAACCCGCGCCGGCCGGGTTCCCGAGCTTGGAGTGGTCCGGGTCGCCACCTACTGCTGAACCCGGTAGAATTTCGTGCCCGCAGCCGGGGCCGTTTCGCTGAAGGCACCCGAGCTGTTGCCGGTGGAGGTCCAGGTGGGATTGCGCAGCGACGGCGAGGAGTAGAGCGTCCCGCCATTGCTCCACTTGATGTTGATGCTCCCGCCCGCAACCTGGATGCTGTCGATATGCGGCGCCACGGTGACCGCAACGGTGGGCGCGATGTCATAGAAGGCGAGGTTGTCCACGCCCCACCACCAACTGCAGTTGCCCAGTTGGTAGAAGCGCAGACGGACATCCTTCTGTTTGCTGGCCAACGGCAAGCGGATGCCGTCCACCTTGGTCGAGGTGACCGTGTTCTGACTGCGCGGCGCCAGGTACGGGGCCAGGGCCTGCGTCACCGGCTCGGCCAACCCGCTGCCAAACGTGCCGCCGCCCATCGCCCCGGTCGTCGGGTCGGTCCAATCGAGCACCGAGTAGGGGGCGTTGAGGGTCCGCAGCACGTCGATGCTGCCGTCGGGCAGCAGTTTCACGTAGCCCTCGTTGCTGTAGGCGATCGTCACGTAGATCACGCCCGGATTCCAGGTCTTGCCGCCGTCGATCGAGTACTCGATGCCGTCGGCTTGGGCGTTCGCGTTGGCCGACATCCGCATCAGGCTGCTGTAGATCATCACCGGATTGGTGACCGAGGAGAGGTTGAACGGCGCCGAGGTGCAGAACTGGGCTTGCACCCCGCTGCGGCCATCCGAGGTGGCCCAGAGGACGTTGCCGGAGGCGATCGTCGTGACGGGCTGCCCGTTGACGGTCTGGTTGGGATCATTGTTCATCGAGGACCCCTCGACGCCGGTCATCGTCGTGGTGCTAATGACGATCCAGTTTTTGAACGAGTCCGAACTCTTGTCGGTGAGGTCCCAGCCCGGCGTGTTCTCCGCCGTGTAATTCCACGCCGTCCAACCGGGCGGCACGGTGTTGGTGACGCTGGTGGCTTCCGGGTAGGCGTCGAAGTTCTCCTGCGCCACTGGGTTGGCGGGCAGGATCAGGTTCTGGATGTTGTTAAACTGCCACTGCTGGGTGCGCGTATAAGCCCCGGTCGAGTCCTTGTAGCTCAAGCTGGCGGTGTGGACATCCGACGGGAGTTGCAAGCCCGGGAAGGCCGCCCCGCCGTCGGAAACGATCAGGTAACCGCCCTGCCGCTGCTTGACGGGGGTGATGCTCTTGCCATCCACGGTGAGGGTGACCGAGCTGTCATTAATCGGCGTCGTCCCATCGACCAGCACGATGGTCAGGTTGGTGTCCTCGATCTCCATCTGATGCAGGGCTGGCACCGGCAGTGAGCCGACAATGTACGGTTTGACTGCGGCGGCGGTGCTGCCGCTGACCAATCCCCGGTAGGCCGGAATGCCGCCATGAGCCCGGTCGTTGACCAGCACCGGCGTGATCCCGCCATTAAAAGCCGACCAGATCAGGTGCGAACCACCGGTCCCGTTCTCCCATACCAGGCGGAAGGGATAAACACCCGCTTGCGGCACCAGGAAGCTAAACTGGAAGGGGCCCGTGCCGTCGTTGTGCTCGGCCACCACCGCGCGCCCAAACAAGTCCGCCGGTTGCGCCCCGCTGTACAGCCGCCAGCCGTCGTCGCTGTCCACTTGCATGTGGACCACCCCGGCCGGCAGGTTCAGGTAGGTCAGGACCTCGGCGGCCTGCCCATCCGTGGTGGCGTCCGTCGAGGGTGCCCCCGGCATGTTGGTCGCGGCAATATCGAGGTTCAGCGTCGTGGCGATCTCGAAGTGGATGGGGGCGTTGGGAGAGTTGTTCGGCACCACGCCCGGGCCCGTGGCGGCGCCGACGGCGGTCGGGTCCGCCAAGTTGGGCAGGCTGGCCCCGTTGACATCGACCGCCTGCAGGCTCAAGTCGGCCTCCGCCCGCTCGTTGCTGTTGCCCGTGTTCGCCCCGTTCGAGTTGGCATAAATGTTCCAGTTGAAACCCGATTTGTTGGTGTCCACCGTGGTCACCCGCCAGCCGGCGTCCAAGCTGATATAGTTCTGGACCGTGAAACTCCAACTGTTGGTCACCGGCAGGGTTCCATCCGTGAACACCAAGGTGACCATGTGTTCCGACTGCGACGCCCACGGCGCGGGAGCGCTATAGTCGATCGCGGTCACATTCCCGTTCTTGCTGAACGTGGGCGAAAGCGCGACCCCGTCGAGCACCAGCGAGATGCTGCTCTGCGCGATGGGCGTGCTGCCATCGACCAGGCTAATATGGATCCCCTCGTTCGGCACCACATCCACCGCCCCCGCCGCCGGGTCGATGGATTTGGCATAGGCGTGCGCCACGGTCACCCCGTAGTAGGCGGGGACGCCGCCGTTGGCCACGTCGTTGACCAA
>JAJXTA010000093.1 GCA_021784265.1 bacterium
TCACTTTACCCTGCCATGCTCGTGTTCGGAAACTATGTCCTTGAACCGTAGTCTGAGCAAATACGGAGTCCGCTTCTCGCTGGTGGCCGACAGGCCTTAACTGGAAGTCGAAAGTCAGCGACAGGATTCCCCCTGTTTCTAAGTAGTTCAAAGGAACTGTTACACACGGCATTATGGCGGGGTTTTTTTTGCCCCGATTTTGGGTTTTACCCGCGGGCCCTCCGCCTGCTTAGATGCGGGCGATGTCCGGCAACGACTTGTTTGGGGGCCATCCGGGAGTGTCCGACGCCAACCCGCCAACGCGCGAAGCCGCCGCCGTCCGCTCGGCCCCCTTGGCCGCCCGGATGCGGCCACGCACGCTGGCCGAGTTCGTGGGCCAAACCCACATCCTCGGTCCCGGGCAACTGCTGCGCCGGGCGATCGAGGCGGATCGGATCCAGTCCCTGATCCTGTTTGGGCCACCGGGCACCGGCAAGACCTCGCTGGCTCAGATCATCGCCCAGCAGACGCGGTGCCGTTTCGTGCGCCTCAGCGGCGTGGAGTCCAATGTGAGCGACCTGCGTCGCGAGTTGGCCGCCGCCACCAATCGCTTGGCCAACGCCGGCCAGTTCACCCTCCTGTTCATCGATGAGCTCCATCGGTTCAACAAAGCCCAACAGGATGTCTTGCTGCCGGAGGTCGAGAGCGGGGTGGTCCGCCTCATCGGGGCCACCACCCACAACCCCTGCTTCTTCGTCAATGCCCCGCTGGTCTCGCGCTCGCAGGTTTTCGAGCTGCAACCGCTGGCGGAGGAAGACTTGGCGGCACTGCTCCAGCGGGCGCTGGCGGAACCGGAGCGCGGCCTCGGCCACCTCCGCGCCGAAGCCGAGCCCAGCGCCTTGCGCCACCTGGCCCGCATCGCCGACGGCGACGCCCGCAAGGCTCTGAACTCACTGGAAATCGCCGCCCTCACCACCCCGCCCTCCCCGGACGGCGTCGTCCGAATTACCCTGGCGGCCGCGGAACAGAGCATCCAACGCAAGGCCGTCGTGTATGACGCCGACGGCGATGCCCACTACGACACCATCTCGGCCTTCATCAAATCCATGCGCGGGAGCGATCCGGACGCGACGCTTTACTGGTTGGCCAAAATGATCCATGCGGGCGAGGACCCGCGGTTCATCGCCCGACGGATCGTCATTTGTGCGGCGGAAGACGTGGGTCTGGCCGATCCCATGGCCCTGGTCCTGGCCCAGGCGGCCGCCGACGCCGCGGAGTGGATTGGGTGGCCGGAGGCGCGCCTCCCGCTGGCGGAAGCGGCCCTCTATATCGCTACCGCGAATAAGAGCAACAGTGCCTGCCTGGCGATCGACGCCGCCCTGAAGGATATTCGCGCCGGGCGGACGCTCCCCGTGCCCCCGCACCTGCGTGACACCCACTATGCCGGCGCCGAACGCCTGGGTCACGGCGTTGGCTACCAGTATGCCCATGATCACCCGGACCACTTTGTGCCCCAGGATTATCTGGGCGAGCCACGCCGCTATTACGAGCCCACCGCGCAAGGGGTGGAGAAGAAGATTCGCGAGCGAGTCGAGCGCTGGCGCGAGCTGACCCGCGCCGTGCTCTCACCCGGGCCGGGACCGAACGCCAGCCCCGGCTCGGCTCCGGCGCCCTCCTCCGCCACTCCCCCGCCCGGACCAGCGGGCTCAGCAGCCGCCCCTTGACCGGCCTCAGTCCCTCACCCCAGCACCGATGACCGACCCCGCTGTCGTCCTGGCGAAAGCAAACCTGCGCAAGCAGCTCCGCCAGGCGTTGGCCCAGGTCACCCCGGCCGAGCGGGCGCGGGCGTCGGCACAAGCCCGCGCCCGCCTGCGTCGGCAGCCCGAGTGGCAGCAGGCCCAGACGATCCTCTTTTACGCGCCACTCCCGGATGAACTGGACTTGTTCCCCCTGGCAGTCGAGGCGTTGGCCGCAGGCCGGCAGGTCGCCCTGCCCCGCTTTGCCGCCGCGACTGGGGCCTATGCCGCCGCCTGGATTGGAGACCCAGCGCGGGACTTGGCCGCGGGCAGGTTCGGGGTGCTGGAGCCTCAGCCCGACTGCCCCGCCATGGGTCTAAACCGACTGGACTTGCTCCTGGTTCCTGGGGTAGGATTCGACGTGAGCGGGCGGCGGCTGGGTCGGGGGCGAGGGTATTACGACCGGTTGCTGCTCGCGGTGAGCGGCCCACGTTGCGGGGTGGCAATGGACCAGCAGATTCTACCGGCGATCCCCACTGGACCCGGTGATCAGCGCGTGGACCGCCTTCTGACACCGACGCGGTGGCTGGTGCTCCAGCCCGGCGCGGCCTGAACATGAATAGGTTGGCTATGATGAACTGGGTGCTCGGTGGTGTGGGCCTGGGGATCGGCTTGCTGGCAGGCTTCTTGGCGCGGCGGTGGCAGGATCGCGCCCGGCGTCACGCCTCCAGCCTCCAGGCCCAGACCCAGATCGAGAACGCGCGGCGGGAAGCCGACGCCCTGCTGCGCGAAGCCCGCTTGGCCGCCAACGAGGAGGGCCTCCGCTGCCGTGCCCAGGCCGAACAGAGCCTCGACCGGCAGCGGCAGGAATTGGAGGAAGCCAAGCGGCGGCTGGCCGAGCGGGAGGCGCTGGTCAACCGCCAACTCGAGGGCTTGGTCGAGCGGGAGCGGAACCTGCGCGACCAACACCAGGAGCTGCAGAAGCAACGAGCCGAGCTCGAAGGCGGCCAGCGCGAGGTGGCGGCGCTGATCCGGCAACGCCGCGAACAGCTCGAGCAACTGGCCCACATCACCGAAGCCGAGGCCCGGGCCCTCCTCCTGAAAGAAGTCGAGCAAGGCGCGCTCAAAGATGCCGGCGATCTCTGCCGTCACCGGCTCGAGGAAGCCAAAAGCAAGGCCGAGGAGCAGGCCCGCCGGATCGTCAGCCTGGCCATCCAGCGGTACGCCGGCGAGCACACCTTCGAAACCACCACCGCCACCGTCGCCCTCACCGGTGACGACATCAAAGGCCGCATCATCGGACGGGAGGGACGCAACATCCGCGCCTTCGAAGCCGCCACCGGGATCACCGTGCTCATCGATGACACGCCCAACGCCGTCGTCCTGTCAGGCTTCGACCCGGTGCGGCGGGAGGTCGCCCGCCAAGCCATGGAACGGCTCATCCTCGACGGTCGGATCCACCCCACCCGCATCGAGGAGGTCGTCGCCAAGGTCACCGAGGAGATGGAGGAAACGATCGTCCGCGCCGGTGAGGAGGCGGTGTATAAGGTGGGGCTGCCCCCATTCCACGGGGAGCTGGTGAAACTCCTGGGCCGGCTCCGCTTTCGCCGCAGCTTCTCCCAGAACATCCTCGACCACTCGATTGAAGTCGCCCATCTGGCCGGCCTGATCGCGGCCGAACTGGGCATCGACACCAGCGCGGCCAAACGCGCCGGCCTGTTGCACGACATCGGCAAGGCCGTCAACCACGAGATCGAAGGCTCCCACGCCCTGGTGGGCGCCGAACTGGTCAAGCGCTACGGGGAGAGCGACGACGTGGTCAACGGGGTGGCTTCCCATCACGACGAGGTGCCCCACCTCAACCTGCTCGGGATCCTGGTCAGCGCGGCCGACGCCATCAGCGCCTCGCGTCCCGGGGCCCGCTCCGAATCGATGACCACCTATCTCAAGCGGCTGGAGAACCTCGAACACATCGGGACCTCCTTCCCGGGGGTCGAGAAATGCTACGCCGTGCAGGCCGGCCGCGAGCTGCGGGTGTTGGTCCAACCGGAGCAGGTCAACGACGACCAGGCCTATGCCCTCGCCCGGAACCTGGTGCGGAAGATCGAAGAAGAGCTCCAATACCCGGGCCAAATCCGGGTCACCGTTGTGCGCGAGACTCGCTGCATCGAGTTCGCCAAATGACCGCTTGCGGACTCGGATGAGGCGCCGTCGGCAGGCTGCCCGCGTGGGGGCGCCCCAGTGGGCTGGGCTGTTTTGTCTCTGCGCCACCCTGCTGACGCTCCCCGGGCGGCTCGTGGCGGCAAGCGGGAGCGGCACCCCCCCGCCGGCGTCCGCCCCCGACCACTTCCAGTTGGTCCGAACGCGGGCGGGAAGCGGCCCCGCGGCGACCCTGGCGACCCTGGCGGAGTGGGAGTGGCGGCGCGCCGCCATCGTGCGCGAGATGGAGCGGGTCATGGGCCCGCTGCCCGGCCCGGAGAAGCGCTGCCCCCTGGCGGTGCGGGTGGAGAGCGAGGAAGACTGCGGGAGCTTTGTGCGGCGGTTTTTGACCTACGCCGCCGAGCCGGGCGGGCGGGTCCCAGCCTACTTGCTGATTCCCAAGGCGCTCCTCCGACATCCGGTGCGCACGCCGGCCATCCTCTGCCTCCATCAGACCCACCCGCTGGGCCAGAAGGTGGTCGTGGGCCTGGGGAACAGTCCCAACGACGAATACGGCGTCGAGTTGGCCCAACGCGGCTACGTCTGCCTGGCCCCAGCCTACCCCCTGCTGGCCGAGTACCAGCCGGACCTCACCCGGCTCGGGTATGCGAGCGGCACCATGAAAGCCATCTGGGACAACCTCCGGGGCTTGGACCTCTTGGAGTCACTCCCTTTTGTCCAGCGGGGGAGGTTCGGCGCCGTCGGTCACTCCTTGGGCGGCCACAACGCGCTGTTCACCGCCGTGTTCGATCCGCGCCTTAAAGTGGTGGTCTCAAGCTGCGGCTTGGACTCGTTCCAAGATTACATGGATGGCGACATCCGCGGCTGGACCAGCGTGCGTTACATGCCCCGGCTTCTCACCTACGCTCTGTTCCGCCTCCCGTTCGACTTCCCTGAGGTCATCGGCGCGTTGGCGCCGCGTTACTGCCTACTCAGCGCGCCGGTCCACGATGCGAACTTCAAATGGCGCAGCGTCGATGCGATCGTTCAGGCCGCCACACCGGTGTTCCGCCTCTACAACGCCCCCGATCACCTGCATGTGCTCCACCCTGATTGCGCGCACCTCTTCCCCCCTGAGGTACGGGCGCAAGCCTACGCCCTGTTCGCGCGGCATTTGGGACGCCCGCCCGCGGAGCGCCTCCCCTAAACCAACCCGGCCTCGCCCTCCCGCCGGCGCCTACCGACCCTGCATCATTTCCGGCGGCAGCCCATGCTCCCACATGTGGGGAGAATTCCACGGCCGCTCGGACTCATTCTCGGTGTCCGTCGAGGCGCACCCGGTGACCACCAACCAGCCGCCGATGGCCGCCACCAACAGCAGCCAGCGCCACACCACCGCGTACTGAGAGTTCATGACTAATGCAGCACTTCGTCGCCAGCCAACACCTCGGCTTGCCGCCACTCGGGCATGACGTTGGCGATGGATTGATTGGCCTCGACGCTGGTGACGCGGACCTTCGCCACCAATTTTCCACCCCGGTCCACCAACAGTTCACCCCGCGGCACCAACCCTTGGTTGCTCCCGATGTTCAGAATCACAAAATCCCACTTCGGATCCACGGCCACGACCTTCCCCTTGAGCCCGGGCGGGAGGTCCGGCGGAACATCCTTGTCGCTCTCGTACTGAGCCAAGCGCTGTTGCAGATTGTTGATCTTGCGGATCATCACTCGCTTTTCCTCGTTCAGAGCTTCGTTGGCCGCGGTGGCATTGGCCAAGGCCTGGAGGTCGCTGGCGATCTGGTCCACGCCGCGGCCCAGGGCCTTCCACGCCGCCAGCGAGCGCTCGGCCTCGGTCAGGTCGGTGCGGGTCTTGCGCAGGTCGGTCTCCGACCGGTTGGCGCGCGCCTCCTGGGTGGTCGCCTTCGCCGCGGTTTCCTTCAACGTCGCCTGGGTGTCGGCCAGTTCCTTCGCCGTGTTGGCCAGGGTCTCTTTGGCGGTCTTGGCCTCCTTGCGGGCCTTGGTCCGTTCGTCCTGGGTGGTTTTCAGTTCCGTCTGGGTATTCTGTAAGGTGGTCTTCAAGTCCTCGATCTTGGGCCCCACCTGGAGGTGGCTCACCAGCAGGGCACCCAACCCCGCCAGGATCGCCACAATTAAACTGATTCGGATTAACATGGTTCTTGAATTAAGCGTTACGGACCTGCCGCACCCTAACACCCCACCCCGGGCTGTCAACGCCCGTGTGCGGGTCCCGGAGACAAAAAGGACGCAATTCTCATGCCGAAAGCGGCGGCGGTTCAGGGGCCGCGGCTCGCGCCGGCGGGAACGCTCGTGGGCGGATCCTGCGGCGGCTCGGTGGGGCGAATCAACGGTAACAACTTCGTCTCCAGCAAGTTATCGTCCCCGTCTAACGTCGCCGGGAAGAGGTGCCAGACCTCGACATGTTCGGCGGTGGCCCCGGGTGCCAGGGGCGCCAAGCGGCCCATCGTCTCCAGTTCCAGCATATCCCCGCCGGTATAGACCTCCACGTTGCAGCCTAAGTCGGCGTAGAGCGCCCGCGCGTCATAGCCGAAGCGCTTCACAAACAGCGTCCCGCCCCCCGCGTAGGCGGCCCAGCCAACGGTATTCATGAAGCCGATTTTCTGAGCTCGGTTCACCCCTGGGTCACACGCGATTTGGACATATTTCGTGCCCCAGGTGTACCGCGGGTCGCGCATGTCGGTGTAGGCCCAGAGCGTCATGGTCCGGGCTGGGAGCAGCCGCTCGGCATGGGCGACATACGGCTCCTGTGGCACAATCGCCCGTCCCGGCCCGGGCATGACACTGATGGACCACGGCATGGTCGTGACGGGCTTGAGGCCGCGGTTGATCAACCGATGCCTCACCGTGACCCGGGCGCGGCTGGGGTCCATGACGATCTCCATCTCTTTTTGAAGGCCGGTGAGCGTTTCGGTGGGCGCCGTGAGGCGCAAGGTACCCTCGTGCCAATTCCATTGAACCGGCTGGTTGTCGGCCACGTAGGTGCGCTGTGGGTCCTCCGGCCCGTGCCAGAGACGGTGGCCACCGTAGATCCGAAAACCCTCCCCGCCCGTTTTGCCGAGCTGCTCCGGCCATTCGCGGAAGACGTTGCTGCCACCCAGAAGTCCGAACCGGATGAGGCGCGGGCCCACGTCGGTGGTGGCCACCAGCTCGAGGACCCCGTTGCTCAACCGCACGCAATTGGGCCAGCCGCCGTACGCGACGCGTTCCATGCTCACCGCCGCCTCGAGCCGAGCGCCCAGCAGTGCCAACGCCAAACACCCCGCCCCGACCCAGGCGCCCGAGCAAAAGCGAGGCGGTATTCCCCGGCAAACACCTGCTGATTGAGGCGGAGTCATGCGCGGATGAAACCCGAGCGGCCGCGCTTTGGCAAGCGAACCTGGGCCGTGCGCACGCCACGGGGCGCGTATCCCCCCCGCGTCAGGTTCAGACCGCGCTGGCCCGGTGGTCGCTACCGCTCAGCCACAACCGCATCAACCCGCAAGGCGTCGGCGAGCGCCGCCGCCAGCTTCTGCCGAAACCCGCCGGAGCCGATCAGCCGGGCCTCGGCCGGATTGGAGAGATAGCCCCCTTCCACCAAGACCGCCGGACACGCTTGGCCGCGTAACACCCCCATAAACCGGGCGTGACGCACGCCCCGGTCCGGCTCGGCGGTCTGCCGGACCAGCGCGCGGTGAAGGCGTACCGCCCAGAGGAGGTTCGCCCCATCAAACGCATTGTTGGGAAACACCAGGGTCAAATCGTCCTTCGCGTCGCGCACCAAGCTGGACGGCATGCCGACGGGAGTGAGGCAGTAGGTTTCCATCCCGTCCGCCTCCGGATGGGCCCCGGCCGAATTGAAATGCAGGCTCACGAAGAGGCCCGGGTGCCGCTGGTTGGCAAAGGCCACTCGCTGAGCGAGCGACACGTCCGTATCGTTGGTGCGGGTGAGCACCACCTGCCAGCCCTCCGCCACGAGCAACGGCCGCAGGCGCAAGGCCCAATCCAACGTGAACTCCTTCTCCCAGCGTCCGTCCAGAATGCTCCGGGTACCGGTGTTGCGTCCCCCGTGGCCGGGATCCAGCACCAGCAGCCGATTGGCTGGCGCCAGCCGGGTCGGCCCCAGCAGTAATGGCGTCAACACCTTCGCCGCATCCAATGCCTGCACCATCGGCTGACCCGCGTCGAGCACCGGCGCATAAGCGAGCCAGAGCGCCATCCCCTGCCACCAAGCTTGGCGATGGTTGATCACCAGGACCAGCGTGCCCCTGGGCGCGGCCAGCGTATAGGCGAGCTCGGCGCCCCGCTGCCCGACCGTCGGCGCCGCCAGGCCGTGCTCCCGGCACCAACTCGCCAGCGCCAGCCAGAGAGGCCCACTCGCGACGGCGGGAGAGCTCGCGACCGGTGGGGCGCCGGGTGGCGCGGGCGCTGGACGCTCCGGAGCCTGGGCGGCGAGCGACGGAGCGCTGCCCGCGGGTGGGCTTGTCAGAGGGGTGATGCTCACGGCCCGCCGGGGAGCGG
>JAJXTA010000094.1 GCA_021784265.1 bacterium
CGGCGGACGGCGGCCATCACGGGTGGGACCACGGAGCAGAGCACGATCGCCTCGGGCGGCCGGAGGCCGACAAACTTCCTCAGCCTCCCCGCGGCCCCACCGGTGTGCCAGGCGGAGGTGGGGAAATCAGCATGGCGCCGCACGCGGGTGGCACTGGCCCAGCCCAGGTGCGTATGCGTGTTCCCGAGGTCCAGCAGCAGGATCATTTTTCCAGGGTCACGTCGCCACCCACGACGCGCTCCAGGCGCCCATGCTGGGTGCGCACCAAGAGGGCTCCATCGCCATCCAGGGATTCGGCCCGCCCGCGAATGCGGCGGGTGCCGACCAAGATGAGGACGGGCTGGCCCAGGGTTTGGCAGAGCGATTCCCATTCATCGGCGAGGGCCTCGAACTGGCCGGCGCAGACCCGGGCATAGTCGTGGTCAAGGGCGCGGAGGATGGCCACCGCCAGCTCGGCTCGGTCGGCGGGCCGGCCCAGCTCGAGGCGGAGGGAAGTGGTGTGCCGGCGGAGGTCGGCCGGGAGATCGTCGGCGTCCAGGTTGACGTCCACCCCCACGCCGATCACGGCGTGTTTCACCGAGTCCACTTCCGCCGTCAGCTCGGTCAAGATGCCCGCCAACTTGCGCCCGTGGATCAGAATGTCGTTGGGCCATTTGATGCCGACAGTCAGGCCGGTGTGCGTCTGGATGGCGCGGGCTAGGGCGGTGGCGGCGGCGATCGTGAGGCGGGTGACCTCGGGCGGGCGGAGGGGGGGGCGCAGCAGCACGGAAAACCAGAGCCCCTTGCCCGCCGGGGAAAGCCAGGTCCGGCCCAAGCGCCCGCGTCCTTTGAGCTGCGACTCGGCGAAGACCACCACCCCCTCCTTGACACCCTCGCGTCCAAGCCGGTCGGCCAGGTCGTTGGTCGAGGTGGTTTGGCGGAAGACACGGAGGTCGCGGCCAATGACCCGAATGGGGCCCAAGCGCGCCAGCAGATCGTCCGCGTGTAGGCGGTCGGGGGCGCTGACGAGCCGATAGCCGAGGTGGGGGCTGGCGGCGATGTCATAACCCAAGGTGCGCAGCTCCTGGATGCGCGCCCAAATGGCGGCCCGGCTGATGCCCAGGCGCTGGGCCAGCTCCGCCCCGGAAACGGCGTCCGAACCGGCGGTGCGCAGGGCCCGCAGAATCTGGGCATCGACGGTCACGGGGCTGGGTGGGGTCTGGGCCCGGTGGCGTCGCCGGTGGTGAAATCCAGCCCGATATCCGCCGCGCGCGCCGAATGCGTGAGGGCCCCCACGGAAATAAAGTCCACCCCGGTTTCGGCGATGGCCCGGACGGTGGCGAGCGTGACCCCGCCGCTGGCCTCGGTCTGCGCCCGCCCGCGTGTCTGGCCGACGGACCAACGCAGGTCTTCCAACGCCATGTTGTCGAGCAAGATGAGGTCCGCGCCGGCGGCCAGAGCTTGCCGGAGCTGGTCGCGCGTATCGACTTCGACCTCGACCCGCAACTGGGGGTAGGCGGCGCGCGCCCGGCGGACCGCCAGCCCGATCGGGTCGGCTTCCGTCGAACCGAGGGCGGCTAAATGATTGTCTTTGATCAACACCATGTCGAAGAGTCCAAAGCGATGGTTACGCCCGCCGCCGCACGCGACCGCATATTTTTCCAGACGCCGCCAGCCTGGGGTGGTCTTGCGCGTGTCGAGGATGAGGGCCGGGGTGCCGGCAACTGCCGCGACGAATTGGGCGGTGAGGGTGGCGATGCCGCAGAGGTGTTGGAGGAAGTTCAGCGCCACGCGTTCCGCCGCCAGGAGGGCGTGGGCGGGGCCGGCGACTTCGAGCAGCGTCCGGCCCGCCGCCAACCGCTGACCTTCCTCGGCGCGGCGGGCGCAGGCCACCGTGGGGGCGAGGTCGCGGAAGGCGGCTTCGGCCAAAGGCAGGCCGGCCACCACCAAGGCCTCGCGGGCGACCACCGCGCCCGCGGCCTGGAGGGATGGGGGCAGGGTCGCCAGGGTGGTGACGTCGCCCGAGCCGAGGTCTTCTGCCAGGGCCCGCCGCACCGCTTCGCGTATCTCTTCGTCCGCCAGCCTCACCGGTGGCGGAGCATGCGAGAAGGCCGCCGGGAGATGAAGGAAAAACTTCGCAGACTTGCCGGGGGCGCCGTTTCCGGTCTAGAACAGGGCCAGCCAGTCCCCCGGCCCCGCCCGGCGGGCGGCGCGACTCCATCATGAACTCCAGGGTCCGACGCGCACGGGAGATCACCCGGCGCTTATGGCGGCTGCGGCCGCATTTGCGCGGGGGGCGTTATTTGCTGGGGGCGGTGGTGGGCACGTCGCTGACGGCGGGTTTGTTGGAAGGGGTGGGGGTGAGTCTGCTGGTGCCGTTGCTCTCGCTGCTGCTGGGAGGCGAAGGGGCGACACCCATGCGCCCCATCTCCTGGTTGCACCAGGCCCTGCCGGGACACACCGCCACGGTGTACGTCCTGGTCTTCTGCGGGTTGGTGCTGGGGGCGATTGGGGCCAAGAACCTGGTGCTCTACACCAGTCAGTTGTTGGCCGCCCGCCTGCGCCGCCGCATTGCGACCAACCTGCGGCTGTCCCTTTTCCAGCGCCTGCAACAGGCGGACCTCCACCTCTTCGAGCGGCACCCGGCGGGCGAGCTGGCCAACATCTTCTTCACCGAAATCGCCCGGACGATCTCGTTTGTGGAGTTTGTGCTCTTGTTCGGCCAGCGGGCCAGCATCGGGGTGTTCTACTTTGGCATGCTGCTGTTCATTTCCTGGCCGCTGACGTTGATCACCTTGGCGCTGGCGATTGGCTCCGGCGGGTTGATGCGGAGCCTCTATCGGCGGCTGGCGGGGACGGGGCGGGAGGTGGTGCAACGGAACCGGACCTTGGCGTCACTGGTGCTGGAGGCCTTCGCCGGCATTCGGGTGGTGCGCGCGACCCACTCCGAGCAACGGCAGGTGCAGCGTTTCGGCGTGGCCAATTTCGCCCAAGCCGAGGCCGAGGAGCGGATTGCCCGCACCAGCGCCTTGTTGGCGCCGCTGACCGAGACGGTGGCCGTGGCGGGGGGGATGATCATCGTTGGCTGCGCCTACGCCGTGTTCGTCCGGCCTGGCCTCATGCTCAGCAGCTACCTCTTCGGGTTCGGGTTCGTGTTGCTCCGGCTGCTGCCCTTGATCAACCAGCTCTACGGGTTGCAGGGCCAGATCATCAGTTTGGCCGGCGGCGTGTTGGAGGTCGAGAAGTGGTTGGAGACCCCGCAGTACCCCATGCGGCCGTTTGGCCACGCCCGCTTCGCGGAGGTGCGGGAGAGCCTCCAGTTTTGCGGGCTGACGTATATCTACCCCAACGGCACCCGTGCCTTGGCCGGCGTGTCGTTCACGGTGCCGGCCGGCAAGACGGTGGCGTTGGTGGGGCGTTCCGGCTCCGGCAAATCAACCCTCGCCGCCGTGTTGCTCCGGTTCCGCTCGCCGACGACGGGGCAAGTGCTGGTCGATGGGCGCGATTATTGGGAGTTCAGCGCGGAAACTTGGCACAAGGCCATCAGCGTGGTCGAGCAAGAGGCCTTCTTGTTTCACGACACGCTCGCCCAGAATATCGGGTACGGTTTCCCGGAGGTGTCCCCGGAGGCGATCCAGCGGGCGGTGGCGTTGGCCTGCCTGGAGGACGTGGTCGCCTCCCTGCCCGGCGGGCTGGACACCGTCGTCGGGGAACGCGGCATCCTCCTCTCCGGTGGCCAGCGCCAACGCTTGGCCATCGCTCGGGCGGTGGTGCGGGATCCGCGGATTCTGATCCTGGACGAAGCGACCTCCGCGCTGGACAGCCTGGCGGAGCGCCAAGTGCAGAACGCCCTCGAACGGGCGATGCACGGGCGGACGGTGCTGGTCATCGCCCATCGGCTTTCGACGCTGCGCCATGCCGATCAGTTGGTCGTGTTGGAACAAGGCCAAGTGAGCCAGCAAGGGTCGTGGGAGGAATTGTCGCAAGGCGACGGTCTGTTCCGGCGGTTCTTAGAGGCCTCCTCCGGCAAGAACGTGCTGAGCGAGCCCGTGGCGGGGCCGCCACCGTGACCGGGTGCCGGCTGACGCCGCAACGTGGCGCAAGCTCTTCGGCTGACAGCCATTGTTGGTCCGTAATCCGGTTTCTCTCCCTTGCCGCCGACGGTGCGGAGGGCACCGCGTGGTATTGCTCGACGAGCGCGTCGAGGGTTTAAAACGAAGCGCCCCGCCAGGAAGCCCGCCCGGCGTAAAGGGCGTTGGTGTCGGTGCCAGCCCCAGCAGAGACGAGGAAACCCTCGGCGGGGCTGGCAAGCGCTTGGGGTTAGCGCAAGAGGGTGGCGCCCATGAGGTAACGGTCGCACTCACGCGCGGCGCCACGGCCCTCGTTGATGGCCCACACGACCAGGCTCTGGCCTCGCCGACAGTCGCCGGCGGCAAAGACACCCTTGAGGTTGGTGGCGAACCGGCCATGTTCGGCTTTGATGTTGGTGCGCCCGTCCCGCTCGATTTTGAGCTGGTCGAGCAGCGGCTGTTCGGGGCCCAAGAAGCCCATCGCCAACAGCACCAACTGGGCCGGATACGTCCGCTCCGTGCCGGGCACCTCGACGGGAGCGTAGCGGCCCTTGGCGTCCTTCTCCCAGCGAATCTCGACGGTGACGACGGCGCGGAGCTGCCCCTGTTCATCGCCCTGGAACTGCTTGGCCGTGGTCAAGTACACCCGCGGGTCCGCCCCAAACCGGGCGGCGGCTTCCTCCTGCCCGTAATCCAGCCGGTAAACCTTTGGCCACTCCGGCCACGGATTGTCCGGAGCCCGCTCGGCCGGCGGGCGCGGCAAGATTTCCACTTGCACCAAGCTCTTGCAGCCGTGCCGCAGGGCGGTGCCGACACAGTCCGTGCCCGTATCGCCGCCGCCGATGATGATGACGTCTTTGCCGGCGGCGGAGATGAAGTTGCCGTTGCGATGGTTATCCAGGAGGCTCTGGGTGTTGGCCCGCAGGAAGTCCATGGCGAAATGGATCCCCGTGAGGTCGCGTCCCGGGATGGGGAGATCGCGCGGTTGGGTGGCTCCCGCGCAGAGCACCACGGCATCGAACTCGGCGCGCAGGCGTTTGGCCGAGTAGTCCTTGCCCACGGCGGTCTTGGTGAGGAACGTCACCCCCTCGGCGGCCAACAGGTCCACGCGGCGCTGCACGACCTTCTTGTCCAGCTTCATGTTCGGGATGCCGTACATGAGCAGACCACCGATGCGATCATCGCGCTCGAAGACGGTCACGTCGTGGCCGGCTTGATTGAGTTGGGCGGCGGCACTCAACCCGGCCGGGCCGGAACCGACGACCGCCACTTTCTTGCCGGTGCGCACCGCCGGCGGCGCGGGGGTGATCCAGCCGTGCTCCCACCCCTTGTCGGCGATGGTGCGTTCGATGTTCTTGATCGTGACCGGGGGGGCGTTGAGGCCCAGGACACAGGAGCCCTCGCAGGGGGCGGGGCAGACGCGGCCGGTGAAGTCAGGGAAGTTGTTGGTCTTGTGGAGGCGCTCCAAGGCCTCTCGCCAGAGCCCGCGATAGACCAAGTCGTTCCATTCCGGGATCAGGTTGTTGATCGGGCAGCCGGAGGCCATGCCACTGAGCAGGGTGCCGGTATGACAAAAGGGGACGCCGCAGTCCATGCAGCGGGCGCCCTGCTCCTGGAGCTTGCGCTCCGCCAGCTCGAAGTGGAACTCGTTCCAATCTTGGATGCGGTCCAGCGCGGCCCGATCCAACGGGAGCTCGCGCAGGTATTCGATAAAGCCTCTGGGTTTACCCATGATCGTGGAAAGCAGTTGGTGGTCGGAACACGCCGCGGCCTAGCCGCCACCCACGCGGGCAACATCCCGCACGTTCTCCTCAAAGGCCGCCATCGTGGCCTCCTCCCCGTCGAGCCCGGTCTCGGTCACCCGCTGCAAGGCCTGGAGGACGCGTTTGTAATCCTTGGGCATGACCTTGACGAATTTGGCCACGTAGTCCTCCCACAAGACGAGGAGCTTGAAGGCGCGTTGGCTGCGGGTGTATTCGGCATGCCGCTGGATCAGGCGCCGGACCGCCTCGATCTCCGCACTCTCCTCGAGCCTTTCCAAGCTCACCATCTGCGAGTTGCACCGGCGGGCGAACTCGCCGGCTTCGTCCAAGACGTAGGCCACCCCGCCGGACATGCCGGCGGCGAAGTTCCGCCCGGTCGGTCCCAAGACCACGACGCGGCCGCCCGTCATGTACTCACAGCCGTGATCGCCCACGGCCTCGACGACCGCGTCGGCGCCGCTGTTCCGCACCGCGAACCGCTCGCCCGCCATCCCCCGCACGTAGGCCTCGCCGCCGGTCGCCCCGTAGAGGGCGACGTTGCCCACCAAGATGTTCTCTTCGGCCAGGAAGGTGGAGCCGGCTGGGGGATGGACGATCAGCTTGCCTCCGGAGAGGCCCTTTCCGAGGTAGTCGTTGGCGTCCCCCTCCAGGGCAAACGTCATCCCCGGGGGCAGGAAGGCCCCGAAGCTCTGCCCGGCCGAGCCCTTGAAGTGGAGGGAAACCGTGTCTTCGGGCAGGCCCGCGGGACCGTAGCGGCGGGTGAGTTCGCTGCCCACGATGGTCCCGACCACCCGGTTGGTGTTACGGATGGGCAACTCGGCGCGCACCTTTTCCCGGCGGAGCAGGGCGGGTTGGCAGAGCTTGAGCAGCACCTGTCGGTCCAAGGATTTGTTGAGTCCGTGATCCTGGGGGATCTGGCAGTAACGGCCCACGTCCGGGGGCGCGCTGGGCTGGTAAAGGATGGTCGAGAAGTCCAGTCCGCGAGCCTTCCAATGGTCCACGGCGGCCTTGACCTCGAGGCGGTCCACCCGCCCCACCAGGTCGTCGAGCTTGCGGAAGCCCAGTTGGGCCATCAACTCGCGGACTTCCTGCGCGATGAAGCGCATGAAGTTCACCACATAGGCCGGATCACCGGTGAAGTTCTTGCGCAGCAGGGGGTCTTGGGTGGCCACGCCGACCGGGCAGGTGTTGAGGTGGCAGACCCGCATCATGATGCAGCCCAACGTGACCAAGGGCGCGGTGGCAAATCCGAATTCCTCGGCGCCCAGGAGGGCGGCGACGACGACATCGCGCCCGGTCTTGAGCTGGCCGTCGGCCTCGACCACGATCCGGCTGCGGAGGTTGTTGAGCACGAGGGTTTGATGGGTTTCGGCCAAGCCCAGCTCCCAGGGGATGCCGGCGTGCTTGATGCTGGTCTGGGGCGAGGCGCCGGTGCCGCCATCATAACCGCTGATCAACACCACGTCGGCGTGCGCCTTGGCCACGCCCGCCGCCACGGTGCCCACCCCCACCTCGGCCACCAGCTTGACGCTGATGCGCGCGTCGCTGTTGGCGTTCTTGAGGTCGTGGATCAACTGGGCGAGGTCTTCGATGGAATAGATGTCGTGGTGCGGGGGCGGGGAGATCAAGCCGACCCCGGGCGTCGAGTGGCGGACCTTGGCGATCCAGGGATAGACTTTCTGGCCCGGCAACTGGCCGCCCTCGCCCGGTTTGGCGCCCTGGGCCATTTTGATCTGGAGCTCGCGGGCGTGGACCAGGTAGTTGCTCGTGACACCGAACCGGCCGGAAGCCACCTGTTTGATGGCGCTGTTGCGCGAGTCGCCGTTGGCGTCGGGCACGTAGCGCGCCGGGTCTTCGCCTCCCTCGCCGGTGTTGCTCTTGCCGCCGATGCGGTTCATGGCGATGGCCAGCGCCTCGTGGGCTTCCTTGCTGATCGAGCCGTAGGACATGGCGCCGGACTTGAACCGCTTGAGGATCTGCTCGACCGGCTCGACCTCGTCCAGCGGGATGGCCGTCGCCGGCTTGAACTGGAGCAAACTGCGGAGGGTACAGGGATTCTGGGCCTGATCGTTAACCAGGGCCGAGTACTGCTTGAACAGTTCGAAGCTGCCGGTGCGGCAGGCAGTCTGCAGCCGGTGAATGGTCAACGGATTGAAGAGGTGGGCTTCGCTCTCTTGCCGCCACTGATACTGGCCGCCGGCGTCCAAGGCGTAGTTGTTGACCGCGCGTTCACCGAAGGCCCGTTGATGCCGCAACTGCACTTCCTTGGCCAGAATGTCCAAGCCCACGCCCTCGATGCGGGAAGGCGTCCAGGTGAAGTACTTGTCCACCACCCGGTGGTTGAGGCCGATCGCCTCGAAGATCTGCGCGCCGCGGTAGCTCTGGATGGTCGAGATGCCCATCTTGGACATCACCTTCACCACGCCCTTCTTGGCCGCCTTGAGATAGTTGTACTGCAGCTTCTCGACGGTGTGAGA
>JAJXTA010000095.1 GCA_021784265.1 bacterium
TAGATAATCTATAGCACTTCGTCAACCAAAAAGTGGTCCCGCGTCCCCTTTTTCGGCATCTTCTTACGGCACCGGCCAAATTAGCCGAGGATCAGGGTGGGGCCGGCGGTCCTGGCGGGCTCGAGGGCGAGCGCCGTCCACACTCCATTGAAGACTACGAGCCGGCAGACGGTCCAATGACCGCATGCAACTCCCATCTCAGACTCACAATCGTTGGCGGACCCGGTGGCTGGTGGCGTTGGCGGGGATCGGGGTGGGGCTCCAGGCCGGTGACCCGGCGGCCCCCTCCCTGGCGGCACGGCTCGCACCGTTCGTGGCCCACCACAGCTTGGCCGGTGCGGTGATGGTGGTGGCCGCGAAGGACCGGGTGCTGCGGACCGAAACCGTTGGCTTCGCCGATCTCGCCACCCGCGCGCCGATGAAGCCCGATACCCTCTTCTGGATCGCCTCGCAGTCCAAAGCGATGACCGCGGCCGCCTTGCTCATGCTCGTGGACGAAGGCCGGGTCAGCCTCGAGGCGCCCGTTGCCACCTACCTGCCGGAGTTCAAGGACCAGATGCTGGTCGTCGAGCGGGACGCCGCGCACACCCTCCTGCGCCGTCCCCCGCACCCGATCACGGTGCGCGAGATCCTGACGCATACCAGTGGGTTGCCGTTCACCTCGGCCTTGGAGGAGCCGACGTTGGACGCGTTGCCCTTGCGCGTGGCGGTGCGCAGCTACGCGATGACACCGTTGCAGTTCGCGCCCGGCACGCGGTATCAGTATAGCAATGCCGGATTCAACACCGCCGGCCGGATCCTCGAGGTGGTGAGCGGCATGCCTTACGAACAGTTCATGGAACGGCGCCTGTTCCAGCCGCTTGGGATGAAGGACACCACCTTTTGGCCCACCGCCCGCCAACTGCAACGGCTGGCCAAGTCCTATCGCGCCAACGGCGACCACACCGGGCTGGAGGAGACCTCGATTACGCAGTTGCATTATCCGCTGTCGGATCGCCGCCACCGGTTCCCGATGCCGGCGGGTGGGCTCTTCTCCACCGCGCGGGACGTGGCCGGCTTCTGCCAGATGGTGCTCAACGGAGGCGAACTTGGCGGCCGGCGCCTCCTCTCGCCGGCGGCGGTGAAGGCCATGACCACCCGCCAAACCGGGCCTGGGCTCCCCCAGAGCTACGGGTTCGGCTGGGCGATTGGAGACGCCTGGTATGGCCACGGCGGGGCGTACGCGACCGACATGACCGTGGAATGGCGCCGGGGGCTGGTCCTGGTCTGGATGGTCCAGCACGCGAGTTATTCCGGCGATGGAGCCAAGAGCCTCGAGGCCTTCAAGCAGGCCGCGTTGGCCGAGCATTGGGAACGGTAGAACCGGGGCGGCGTTGCTCGCGGAGACGCGGGTCGGAGGCGCCCCGGGCCCAGCCGCCCGGGATCAGAGCCGGGTCGCGTTGCCGAGGGCGGCGACGGTGCGGGGCGGCACCTCGGGGGTGGTGCGCACCGCCTCGGTGGCGGCCAGCAGTTGGTTATCGGTGAGCACGATCTCCTCGCTCTGGTCGCCTCGCACCTCGAGAAACGCCTTCGTGCCGGGGGGTGCGCCGCAGCCGCGGACCCAGGCGCGCTTGGTTTGCACCAGCCTGACCACGGGCTCCTGCCCCACGGTCGGCGCGCTCCGCAGACCGTCGAGCTCCAGGTCTTTCACGTCTTCGCAGAACACCGCCGGCCTCGCCTCGGTCCGCGCCGCGCTCAATTCCAGATGGCGCAGGCGCAACCCCCGCACGTGCCGAAAGTAGAAGCCGAAGGCGGGCAGCCGACCGAAGTTCCGGGCCTCGGGGTAGCCGCGCGGCAGCTCCGGGATGAGGCGGTGGGTCCAGTCGGCTGGGCCTCCTTCCTGGCTCTCGAAACGGAGGTTCGATAGTGTCACCTCCTCGATGTCGAACCCGGGCAGACCGGTCACCGAACTGGTGAGCACGGAATCGGTGGCGTGGATATTCTCGATCATCACCCCGCGGAGCGTCCCCGGGGTGCCGTCGGGCCGGGGCGTGCGGTTGCCGCGGCGGATGAAGATGGGCGTGCGCACGCGTTGCATGCGAATGTTGGAGACGAGCACGCCTTCCAGCCAGCCGCCATCGACCATTTCCAAAGCGATGCCGGAGATGACCCGCGCGTTGAGCGGAACGTCGTCGTTAAAAATCACCGAGTTGCTGAAGACGATGTTTTCGAAACCGCCGCGGGTCGCCGTGCCGAACTTCAATCCGTTGCAGCAACTGGAGAGGATGCAGTTGGTGATGGTGATGTTCCGCGTGGGGCGCAGCGCCTCGCCGTAGGGGTTCTCGCTCTTGAGGCAGATGGCATCGTCGCCCGTCTCGATGAGGCAGTCGGAGATGAGGACGTTGCGGCAGCAGGTCGGGTCGATGCCATCGGTGTTTGGGCCCCAGACCGGGTTGTGGATGCGGAGGCCGCGGATGAAGACGTTGTCGCAATGGATCGGGCGCAGGGTCCAGCCCGGGGCGTTCTGGATCCGCACGTCGGTGAGGTGGAGGTTGGTGCAGTTGTAAAACTCCAAGAGCGGCGAGGGGCGAGGCCGCGGCTTCCAGTCGTAGGTGGCGACGTCGCGCCAACCGTCGGCCGCCGAGGGTTTGACGCGGCCGCTGGGCTCCCAAAAGGCCGGGCCTTGGCCATCGAGGCAGCCCGGCCCCGCGAGCCCCAAATCCTCGGCGTCCCGGGCAAAGATGAGGTGCCGCTGATTGGCGTCACCCCGGGCGGGCGGTCCGGAGCGCGGCGCGTAATCGGCGAGCTTGGTGCTTCCGAGCAGCGTCGCGCCGGCGTCGAGGTACAGGGTAACGCGACTGCGCAGCTCCACCATCCCGGAGAGGTAACGGCCGGGGGGGAGATAAACCAAACCCCCACCCGCGGCGTGGCAGGCGGTCACCGCCGCGTTCAGCGCCTCCGTCGTGAGCGTCTGGCCGTCGCCTACCGCACCGAACTGGCGGACATCGAAAACCCGCGTGGCGGCTCCGGCCGGCAGGGCGGCGGTGGCGCCGAGGGTATCACCGGCGGCGATCAGCCCTACCGCGGCGAGCATTTCTCTACGGGTCATGGCGGGAGTGTAGTGGGTTGGCTCCAGGCGCCAACCGGAATCGCATGGCGGAGCGATCCCCGCGGGGCGCGCCGCGGTCAGGCGTCGTTTCCGGCGCCTGAGTCGGGCCCCTGCAGCATCCGCGCGATCAGGGCCAAGACCTGCTCGAGCCGGAAGGGCTTGGCCAGGAACGCCACGGGCCCGTCCAGGCCCGCCGTGCCGACCGGGGGCGCCGATTCTCCGCTCATCACGATGACCGGCAGGCGCGGGTGCTGTTGGCGGAGGGCGGCCAACGCCTTGCGCCCGTCCCAAAGCGGCATGGTCATATCGAGCATCACCAGCCGCACCTCCTCGCCGCGCTGCCCCAGCAAGGCCAACCCCTCGACACCGTCCCCGGCGCACAGGGCCCGGTAGCCGTAGTCGGTGAGCACCGGAGCGATCATCTCACGCACCGAGCGCTCGTCATCGACGAACAAGATGAGTTCACCCGCTCCCCGGGGCAACTCGGCCGGCGCCGCCGGCGCGGCGGGGCGCGTCCCCGCGGGCGCCCGTGGCAGATAAAGCTCGAAGGTGGTCCCTTCGCCCACCTCGCTGGTGACGTTGAGGAACCCGCCATGCAGGGCCACGATCCGCGCGGTGGTGGACAGGCCCAGGCCCGTCCCCTGCCCCGGGGCTTTGGTGGTGAAGAACGGATCGAAGATGCGCGGGAGGTTCTCCAGGGGGATGCCCACGCCGGTGTCGGCCACCAGCACCATCACGTAGGCCCCGGGCTGCCCGCGGGGAATGGCCTCAGCTTCTTCCTGGCTTAACTGGACGTTATCAACGGCCAGCGTCAGTTTGCCGCCTTGCGGCATGGCGTCGCGCGCGTTCACGCAGAGATTCAGGAGGACCTGGTGCAATTGCGTGGGATTGCCTTTGATGGGCCAAAGGTCCGGCGGGGTCATCACCGCCAAGGAGATCGACTTGGGAAAGGTCTGGCGGATCACCCGCTCGATCTCCTCGAGCAACCCGGCCAGCGTGAGGGCTTGTTGCTCCCCTTCATCCCCGCGGCAGAACCAGAGTACTTGCCGGACCATGTCGGCGCCGCGGTGGGTGCTGGCTTCCATGATCCCGAGCATGCGCTGTGTCGGGGCGTCGCGCTGGTGCTTGCGGAGGAGCTGGATGCCCATGAGGATGGGGGCCAGCGCGTTGTTGAGGTCGTGGGCCATGCCGCCAGCCAACGCCCCAATCGTCTCGACGCGTTGGGTGCGCAGGAAGCGGGCTTCCAAGCGCTTCTTCTCGGTGATGTCGGTGTTGATGAGCAGGATCGACTTGGGTTGCCCATCCTCCTGCCGGATCAAGGTCCAGCGGCTCGCCGCCACCACCGTCTGGCCGCGGCGCGTCGCCTGGTGCAATTCTCCGACCCAGCGTCCCTCCGCCAGCACGGTCTGGCGCGCCTCGGCCACCTGCGCCGCCGAGGGGGCGAAGAGCTGGCGGGCGGTCGCCTCGCTTTCCAGCTCGGCGGGCGTCCAGCCGTACAGCTGGAGCGCGCTGGGGTTGGCATAAACGATCTGTCCGGCCAGGTTCTGGACCAGGATCGCGTCCTGCGCTTCCTCGATCAACGCGGCCTGCTCCTTGATCTTGGCCTCCGCGGCCCGGCGCTGGGCCTCGAGGCGGCGGCGCTGGCGGTACCACTCGGCGGACTCGAAGAGCACCGAGCCGCCCAACGCCGTGGGAATCTGGACCGCCGCCGTGATCAGCCACGGCCACCAGAGGCGGTCATGCGCAAAGAACCAGAGCGTGATCCCCAGCAGCAGGGCGTTGGCCAGCAGTGCCAACGCCGTGGCGGCTACGGGTCGGAACCGGAAGAGCCCCACCCCCGCCAGCACCCCCAGCCCGAGCAGCAGGCCCGCCTCGCAGTTCTCGGAAGGGCGGCCCAGCCCATCCTGCCGCAGCAGGTTCAACATCTGCGTCGCATGCACCTCGACCCCGGGCATGAACAAGCCCTTGTCCGACCACCCGGAGAAAGGACTGCGCTGTTCGTCGCGGCGTTCGGTGAACGCCCCCACCATGGGGCGCGCCCCGACAAAGACGATCCGGTCCCGGAAGAAAGCGTCGGCGACGCCGTTGGGGTCCAGCGCTTGGCTGTAGCTCACGTGCGGGACGGTCAGGGGGCCGCCATAGTAATAGACCCACCGCGGGGGTGGGTTGGTGAGCCCCGGCCGGGCCACTGCCAGCCCGAGCAACCGCGCGGTGGACCAGACCAAGCTCGGTTGGCCCTCGGCGAGAAAGCCGGGAAACTGGCGCCGAACCACGAAGTCTTCGTCCACTCCCGTGTACGCGATGCCCCAGCCGGCCGCCGCCGCCCGCAGGTGTGGTTCGGGCAACAAGGCGGTCAGGCTCCGGACCCATTCGGCCTGGCCCGTGTTTTCGCTGGAAGGATTCAGTTCGGCCCCGAGGATGACGCGGCCGTTGGCTCGAATGGCCTCGGCGAACTGGCGATCCGCCTCCAGGTCGGGTCCGGGATCGCTGAAAATGATGTCAAACACGACCGCCCGGGCGCCGGCGCGGGTCAAGCGCCGGAGGAGCCGGGCGTGCAAGGCGCGGCTCCACGGCTCGGCGGGATTCTGCTTTTCCCGCAGATAGGACTCCAGGTCGAGATAGACGATCACGACGGGGGAATCGCGCAACGTCGGCCGCCAAGGAGCCGTGAGGCTGAACGAGGTGTTGTAGCTGGTCCGCACTAGGGCCCGACCCAAGGCTGACTCCGGCGAGAGGAGGCGCAAGGTCGTGAGGGCGAGCACGGCGACGATGCCCGCGGTGGCCAGGGCCCGGGGATGGTCCCGGAGCCAGCCACTCCCCCGGCCGGAATTCACGCGCGCCGGCCCCACCTCGGAGGCGGCGGGAACGGTGGCGGAGCGGGAGGCCGCGCCCTCGGCCTCCGCCGTGCGCGGCGGGCTCGGAAGCGACATGCGTCGCGTGTCTTTCACAGGCGATCCAGAGCAATCGGGCCCCCGCGGGCGCTGGGCGAAGGCCGGCGCACCACCGCCAGCCGGTGGTCCGGGCCCCCGAGCCCGGCGGGGACTTGTCCCCGACAATACCCGACCCGCCGGCCTAACTCCAGGAGGAATGCGCCCGGGGGCAAATCCTTAAAAGTTGAGCCGCAGGCTGGCGGTGAAAGTGCGGCCGAAGGGAAGCTCGGGGAGGTAATTGAGCGGACTGAGCTGATAGTTCTGATCGGTGAGGTTGACCACCCCGAGCCGCAGCTCCGCGCGGCGATGATCCCAGCGGTAGCCAACGAAGAAGTTCTGTTGCCAGAAGCTGTCCCCGGGCTCGTCCGGGGTGTAGCCACGATTGCTCTGGCGGTACCAGTCCGAGGACCACTCGGCGAAGAACCCACTCTCGTGGTTAAAGAGCAGGTAGAGCTGCAGGTGCCCCAAGACCGAGTGTTCATTCTGGGTCAAGGCCGTGGCCCCCGGGACGGCGAGGCTCAGGCCGGGAAAGGCGCCATGAAAGACCGCCTCGCTCAGCGAGTAGCGCGCCCCGGTGGACCACCGCCGGCCCAACAGTTGATCCACATACGCCGTCAGCGTGCGCTCGCGGAAGTCGAGGTTCTGCCCCAGGCTGCTGGCCGCGTCCGGGATGGGGAGGGCGGTGGCGTTGGTGAACACCCCGACCGTCCGGTCCCCCAAGGAGCGGAGCAACTCGGCGCTCACACCGAAGTAGGTGCTCGACCGGAGGCTTTGATCGAAGCCGACGCTATAGGTTTGGAACCGCGTGCCCGGCGCCAAACCGGCCGCGGACTCGGGGAGCAGGCTGCGGAAGGCATCGGTGAAGCCCGCGATCTGCGTGGGCTCGAGCCGGACGCTGTTGTCGAAGTAGAGCCCGCCCAAGGACCGGGTGTAGGCGGCGCGGAGCAAGCCACCGTGCCACGGCTCCAGCGTCAGTCCAACCTTCGGCCCGAAGAGGGAGCGATGGTCTTGGCTGGCGACGACGGGAGGGAGATCGACGTTGGCGGGGAACGAGAGGTCTTCGTAGCTCAGGCCGCCCATAAACTGCAGCGGCTCCCAGGGATGCCATTGGTAGTAGGCGTAGCCGTTGAGGCGCTGAAAGTTGGGCGCGACATCCTGGGCGCTTACCACGCCGGTTGGCCCCCGGCTCAAGGTCGCGGCGGTCGCCACCGATCCGGACTGGTAACGGGCGCCAATAATGAAGCCTTGCTTGGGGGTCTCCCACAGTTGCTGGCCCTCGACGGAGTAAAGCGTAAAGGCGCTTTGCGACGCCAGGCTGAAGAACGGGTCGGTTTGAATGCTGGTGGGCACGCCGGCGGTTTGCCGCAAGAACAGGACATTGGGGCGCGGATCCTGCAGCGTGAGCACGTCGCTGAGGCGGCCGGCCAGGAACAAGGTGTGGCTGCTCGGCGACCACTCGCGATGGTAGCCAAGGTACACATTGGGTTCCTGAACCTCGGTCACGCGCAGGCCCATGTCCGCCGCGGCCGGGTTGTAGTACTCCGCCACGTCGCCGCCGGTGGAGCGGAGGTCCGTGGTCTGCACATAGACGCTATCTTGGGGAGTGAGTTGTTGTTTGGCTTGGAAGGAGAAGGAGCGCGAATCCAGGTCCTCGTTGGGGCGCTGGCCGTGCTGGGAGAGGTAGGCGGAGTCCACCGCGTAACTGAGCCCGTCCAAGCAGCCAAAAACCGAGCCGGCTTCGCTCCAGTCGCCTTGGCTATCGTACTGGGTCAGGGAGCTGATCCCGAAGGGGCGGGTGTCGAAGTACTGGAGGTGATCCTGCTGCGACAGCACCTGCGAGAGATTGCCGCCGCCGGGCGGCGCCAGGAGGTTGGCCAGTAACAACTCGCTCTCCCGCGGGGTTTCCAAACGCAGGTCCACGTGGGCCGGGTCTTCCTGCGCTTGCAGGCTTAACGACAGAAAGAGGTGTCCGGAGAAATCGCTGTAATCCTCCGTGATCGCGCGGCTGGCCGAGAGCTGGCTCACCTCGGTGAGGCCAGCCGTGTCGTACACGGCCGCCAAGTCAGCCCCGCGGATCGCCCGGTCGCGGTCCAGCCCAAGTCGGGAGCGGAAGACGCGCCGGTTATCGTTCAAATCGATCGAACGTTCGAGGTCCCGGACAGCATCGTTGACTTGGTTGACTTGGTGCCGGTGGAGCGCGGAGTAGAGCCAGGCGGTGGGATCGGAGGGATCGAGGTGTTCGGCCAGGGCGAAGTCCTT
>JAJXTA010000096.1 GCA_021784265.1 bacterium
CTTTCATTGCGCCGAGGGCGTCCTCATGGCGGGCGACCGGCGCGCAACGGCGGGCAACGTGATTGTGACGGATCAGGTGGACAAAGTGGTGGCCCTCGATGCGACCTCGCTCTTGGCGATCGCCGGGGTGCCGGCGGTGGCCTTCGAGATGGCCCGGGTGTTGCAGGCCTCGTTCGAGTACTTTCGCCGCAGTCAGTTGCAGAGCTTGAGCCTCCCCGCCAAGGTGCGAACCCTGGCCCGGTTGTTGCGGGAGAACCTCCCGATGACCCTGCAAGGGGTTGGGGTCGTGATGCCGCTGTTCGCGGGGGTGGACCAAGCCGCCACCCCGCCGCAGCCGCAGATTTACTTCTACGATCCGTTGGGCGCCCAATTCCATGCCGTCAACCATGCCGCCTCCGGCTCCGGGTCCGGCACCATCCGGAGCATTCTCAATTTCCAGGAGCGCTATGGCCAGCCGCACCCGGCCAGCATGCCGCTGGCGGAGGCGGTCCGGTTCGCCCTCCGGCTGCTGATGACCGCCGCCGAGCTGGATTCGGCCACCGGGGGCGTGGACCCCGAGGGCAAGAGTTTCGCCACCGTCCGCCTGCTGCGCGGGACGGGCATTGAGGTGATTAGTGAGGCGCAACAGGCACGTTTTCTGGCCGGGGCGGCCTGAGCGGCTTCCGTTGCGCCCGCGCGCGGACCGAGGCGCCGGGATTCGTAGTACCTTATGACCGAAGAACCCTATCGCTGGTTGGAAGCCATTGGCAACCGGCGGGAATACGTACAGGAGCAGATTAAAGGCGGCTCGCCGGTCTTGGGGGCAAGCCTGCCCGAGGGTCTGCTGGTCCTGGGCGTCGGCGTCGGCCACTCGAAGGTGTTTGAACTCTTCGACCGCCATCTCCTGGCCGGTTTGGGCCACCCGGCCGACCTGGAGAAGATTCGGCAGGCCGCCATCGATGCCGCCCATGTCGAGGCCTTCACTCGCGCCCCCGAGGATGTGAGCCTGCGGCGGCTGGTGGGGTTTGGGCTCAGCGTTCAGCTCAAGAGCAATTTCGAACAGCTCTTCACCGCCCCGTTTTTGGTCGAGCTGCTGTTTGCCGAGTTGGGGGCCGAGCCGGGGCGCGACCTGTTCATCCGGCTCCACTACGACGGTGCGTTCGAGTTGCAGGCCGGTGGGGTGGCGGTGTGTGCCAGCACGCCCGAGGCCGAAGCCGGGGCGCGCACGTGGCTCACCGGGGTCGTCGCGGGCCAGACCGACCGGGCCAGCGTGGCCGATGGCCTGCTGCAGGCCTGGTGGCGGCTGGGAGAAAACAAGCCATTCGACGACACCTTGCCGTCGGAGGCGGCGCGGCGGGCGGGTTGGCGTGCCGCGCTCAACGGGCGGGTGGTCGAGGCGGCGTGGCTGGCGCGGGAGCGCGCGGAGCCGGTCCGTTTTCTGCCCCTGACCCTGGCCGAGCTGGGCCTCTGAGGCGGCCATGAACCGCGTCGTTGGCCTCGAAACGGAGTACGGCTGCCTAACATCCGATCAGTTCGGCCCCCCGAACGTTGTCGGGCGCGTGCGGAACTGGATGTTCGAGCACGACCGCTACGGCTTGGCCGACACGCACCAGCGGGATTGGGACGAGCCGGCGGGCAACGGCGGGTTCCTTTTCAACGGCGGGCGGGCGTACGTGGACATGGGGCACCTGGAGTACTGCACGCCGGAGTGTGTCCATCTGCGCGACCTCCTCCTCTACGACCGGGCGGGCGACGCCCTGTTGCTGGAGGCGCTGCAGGAGCTCAAACTGGCCGACCGGGCCGGGTTCATTCGCAACAACATCGACCATTATTCGGGCGCCACGTTTGGCTGTCACGAGAACTACCTGGTGCGCCGGACCGCCCCGCTCACCGAGGGGAATATCCTGTCGTTGTTGGCGTTCTTGACGCTGCGGGTCCTCTACACCGGCACGGGGCGGGTTGGAGCTTCCTTCGGGGCGGAGTTCCGCGGCGACCTCAACCAACCCTGCGCGGATAGCGGTTTCCAAATCAGCCAGCGCGCCGACTACATCAACAACGACCTCTTCGAGTGGGTCCAGTTCAACCGGGCCATCATCAACACCCGGGACGAACCGCTGGCGGACGCCCGGATGTACCGCCGACTCCACTTGTTGCACGGCGACACCAACGTGTTGCCGACGGCCCTGCTGCTCAAGGCCGGCACCACCGCCCTCGTGCTGGACCTGCTGGAAGCCGACCGGCTGCCCAAGGTGTTGCTGGCCGACGCCGTGGTGGCGTTCCGCGCCCTCTCCCACCAGCCGGACGGCCCCTGGACGGTGATCCTGGGCAACGGCGAGCGCGCCAGCGTGGTGCAAATCCTCGAGCTCTTTCACCGCGCCGCCCAACGGGAGTTCGCCGGGCGAGACAGCGAGACCGACCTCGTCTTGCGGCTCTGGGACGAGGTGCTGACCGGTTTGGCGAGCGATCCGGGGAGCCTGGTCGGGGTGGTGGATTGGATCACCAAACGATGGCTCTTCACCCAGTTCGCCCGCCACGAGGGGCTGGGGTGGAACGATCCGTGGCTGAAGGCGCAGGACCTCGAGTACCATCACGTGGACCCGGCCCGGAGCCTCGGGTTGCCCCTGGCCCGCACGCCCGAGTGGTGGCAGGTCTCGGCCGAGGCGGTGGGCACGGCGATGCGGCATGCGCCGCTCAATTCCCGCGCCCACGCCCGGTCCCAGATCATGCACCTGCTCAAGCGCAAAGCGATCCGGTTCTTCGTGGATTGGGAGGTGATCGATGTCGAGGGGCTGCCTTCATTGAACCTGGCCAATCCCTTCGACGCCTCCCCCGCCGAGGCCAAGACCTGGTGTCGGCAGTTGGCCGCCGACCACCACGAAAAGCCCAGCGAGGAACTCACCGCCTGACCTCCGCCCGCCGCCGGCTTCGTCGGCCTCCCTTTGCCTGTAACCTTTGAGGCCGCCCCGGCTCCATGAGTGGAGGCGCGGACGGCGTCGCTCCGGTCGAGCGGGGCTCGGTCCGCCCGCTTGTGACTATGAATGGGTTGATGTTGATTGCGGTGGTGGGGGTGCTGGCCGCGGCTTGGTGGCTGCGCCGCTTGACCGGGCTGCGACCGGACCAGGCCCGGGCCTGGGTGAGCCGCGGCGCCAAGGTCATCGACGTGCGCAGCGTGGCCGAGTTCCGGGAGCAGCATCTGCCCGGAACGATCAATATCCCGCTGGAGCAGTTGCGCCACCACATCGCCCGCCATGCCCCCGACAAGGAGCAGGCCGTGCTGTTGCACTGCCGGAGCGGCGGGCGCAGCGGCATGGGCGCGATGCTGCTCAAGCAGATGGGCTACCGGAAGGTTTTCAACCTGGGCTCTCTGTCCCGGGCGCGGCAGGTCCTTGGACCCTGACCCCGCGGTGGCCTCCGGTGACTGAGGATTCCCGACGTTCCTCTCCTCCTCCCGTAGCGCCCGGGTTGGGCTACGGCAGGCAGGGCGAGTCCGCGTGAACCTTGGCTCCGACCGAGACACCTCCGCTGCCTCCCCTCCTGCCTTGCGCCTTTTGTGCCTTCCTGCGGCCCCGCCCTCCACCCCCTCTGGCGGCCTCTTGTGCCCTTTTGCGGCTTCCCGCCCCTGTTCCTTGCCTCTGTCCTGCCTTTTAGCGGTCGCCCGCGCGCTCCCCGTGGCCTCCGTTGCGGCCCCGGCGTGAGGCCCGAGGGCGAGGTCGCACGCCAAGGACGCCACGGACGCAACGGAAGGGAAACCCCGACGCCGGCGTTCAGGGAGCCGTTCGAAACCGGGTGTCGCCAGTTGGCCGTCGCGGTCGGCACCCGCGCTTCAAGAAGCTGCTTGGCAAGGAGTTGGGCATGGCGTATCGCTGCAAGCATGAACATCCAAGAGCCCGTTGGTGTTTGGCCCGCCGGTTTGCCCGAATAAACACCGTTCGGCCGGCATAGCCACTGGTGGAACTTACGGCAGAAGAATTGTGCTGGCTCAGACGGTGGGAGAGTCGCGAGCGACTGTGGCCAGTAACTCGGTGGAGTTGCCTCGCGATTGCTATCTGGTCGGTCGGTTGGGCGAGAACCAAGTAGTGGTAGAACTGAACGCGGCGAAGGTCGTGGCTGGTGGGCATCTGGCCCAACCGCTCGGCTGCCTGGAATGCACCGGTTTTGAGCACGGCTCGCTCATCAATTTCGGCTGGCTCGCCCGGTTGGGGCGGACCGTCCGTCGCCGGGGCGGCACCCGCAAAACAAAAGGACCGGGAGCAACGCTCCCGGTCCTGTGCGTGCCGCGGACGCTTTTAGGTGGCTACTGCGCGACGCGGAAGAAGCGCCGCGCACCCGTGACGCTGGTGGTGTACGGGTTGGGCGCGCCCACGATGTTGGTCCACGGTCCAGTCACCGCCGGGGCCGCCTGGAGCTGCTGGCCGGTCTGGGCGGGCGACCAGCCGAGGGTGAGGGAACCGCCGCTCAAGTTGATCTGGAGCGCGGGGGCTTGGGGGAGGAGGAGCAGGGCGCGCAGGTCCACCCGGAGGCCGGTGGGATTGGGCTGGGTGGGGTCGGTGCCGGCCTGGTTGTTCACCACGAAGTCCACGGTGTTGGTTCCGGCCACCAGTCCGTTGGTGCTGGTGAAGGTGAAGGGCGTCAGGCTGGCGAAGCCGGCGCTGTTGGTGCTGCTGGTGCTGGTGCCGTTGATGAGGATGTCGGCGCCGTAGTTGTCCACGGCCCAGCCGCCCACGAGGCGAACCAGGCTGAGGTCGTAGCCGGTGAGGTTGACCACCGTCTCGTAGGTGTACAAGCCGGGGAGGTTGCCTTGGGTGGGATCAAGGTCCTGGCGCTGGTCGGCGTTGGGCGCGATCCAGCGGGACGTGGGGCCGTTGGTGAGCCAGGTCCCCGCTTGAATGGGCCAGACGTTGCTGACCACCAGGGCCGCCGGGCCCGGGTAGCTCGGGTCCGCGCTCACGGTCAGGACGTAGTGGGGATCGACCGCGGCGTCGGGGAGGAGCGCCCCCGTGGGATCGACGCCGGTGCCGAAGACCCCCGGGATGGGGCGATAGACCACGCGCAGGGCCGCCGAGCGGCTGACGACGACGCCCCAGGCATTGCTGACGGTAACGCTGTAGTTGCCGGCATCGGTGGTGGCGACCGCCGGCAGCGTCAGACTAGCGTTGGTTTGGCCGGCCAGGGCGGCACCGTCCTTCATCCATTGGTAACCCAGGGGGAGCGTGCCCGTGGCGGTCGCGTCGAAGTTGGCCGGGTCGCCCACCACGCCGCTGACGTCCTGCGGCTGCAGCGCGATCTGGGGCGCGATGCCGGGCAACGTGCGGGCGCTGGTGGTGGTGAACTCAACCCGCAGGCCCGTCGCTCCCGGGCCGGCGTTGTTGACGCTAAAGTCAAGGGTGTTGGTCCCCGGGAGGAAGGTGGCATTGCTGCTGGTGATCGTGAAGGTCGTCCAGGAATTGTAGTTGAAGCTGGTCGGCACGGTGACCGGCTTGCCGTTGACGAGCACCGGGGTGCCCCAGTTATCCGAAGCCCACTGGCCGATGATCAGCACGGTGTTGGTGTCGCGCCCCGTGAGGTCGAAGGTCGTGCGGTAGAGGTAGTCGCCGGCGGCGATATTGGTGTCGCCCACGGTCGCCCGAGGCCCAATCCACTCCGAGGTGGCGCTGTTTGCCAGCCACGTGCCGTCGTTGGGAGACACTTGGTCGCACACATAGACGTTGGTCCCGCCACTGTCGGGATTGGTGCGGAGGGTAAAGAAGGGGTCGATGGCGTTCGTGGGGAGCGGCGCGCCGGTCGCACCCAATCCGCGGTTGTGGAGCGAGGGGATGGCTTCCAGCAGGGAGAGCCGAGCCACGGCGCTGGTGACGGCGCCAAAGTCGTTGGCGGCGACCAGGGTGTAATTGCCTTCATCGAAGAGCCGGACCGCCGGGAGCGCGAAGGCCGCGTTGGTGGCGCCGGCGACGGCGTTGGTGCCCAGCCACCATTGATAACGGATGGGCAGGCTGCCTTGCGCCACGGCGCTGAAACTGGCGGGCTGGCCCAGATAGACGGTCAAGGGCCGCGGCTGGAGGCTCAGCGTTGGTGGCGTCCCGGCCGGCACCGGGACGATGGCGACGTCATCCAACAGCGCGGTGCAGTCGCCCCCGTACGGACCGGCTTTGATGAAATCCAATTCCAGGTCCGTGTTGGTGGCGACGAAGACCGCGGTCGAGACCTCATGATAGGGGTTGGAGCCCAGGACCGGTTGCACGTCATGCGCGGCCAGCACCGTGGTGCCCCCAACGGCCACCTGGATCGAGGGAATGGTGACCGTGGTGCGGGCGTTTTCGTAGTAATGGACATAGTACTGGTTGCCCACGGTAAAGCCACTGACGGTCTGGCTGAGGGTGCCGTCGGCTTGCAGGAAGACCACCTGGCTGCCGTCGGGAATCGCGCCATTGTCCGCGAACGGGCTGCGGCCATCGGCAATGGGATTGAGGCCGTGACCGCCCAGGGCGTTCCAGCCGGTGATCGGCCCGTTGGCGCTGACATAGCCCGGCCAAGCGGTGAAGAGGTCGGTCTCGAAGCTGGGGTTGTCCATGGCCAGGCCCACGGTGAGCGGGACGGCGGCACTGGTCGTCGCGCCCGCCGAGTTCGAGATCACCACGTCGTAGGACCCGGCGTTGGTGGCGGTGACCGCCGGCACGGTGTAGGTGGCGTTGGTGGCGCCGTCAATCGGGGTGCCGTTGAAGCGCCACTGGTAGGTCGGCGTTGGGTAGCCCAAGGCGATCACGCTGAAGGTCGGGGACAACCCGGCGGAGACAATCGCGTGCTCCGGCTCGGTAATCACGAAGGGAACCACGTTGGTCGGGCTGGTGGCGCGGTTGCTGAAGCCATAGGTATGGAAGCTGACGTTGGCCGGCACCAGGGGGGCGTACTGAATGGTAGCCGTGCCCGTGACGTCCGCCGTATAGCGATACGAGACCAGGATGCCGTTATTATTGCCATAGGCGTCCTGGTTGACGGTGAGGTAGTCGTTGTTCATGCTGAAGGTCACCCAGCGGCTGCTGACGGAGGGGTCTTCCCACCCCATCGAGTAGAGCGTGAGCAGGTATTCGACCCCGGGGGTGAGCCCTTCCAGGGTGATGCTCTGATACTGGCCTGCCGGCACATTGCCGCCGTAAACGAAGTCGGTCGCCAGGACCGCGCTCGCCCCGCCCAACGCCGTGATGTTGTTGTTGTCGCCCTGGTACACGTTGCCCAGGTAGGTGGTCGAGAACCGCCCGGGCACCGCGGGGTTGCCGCCGCCCACGCCCTGAAAGAGGACGGAATTGATGGTCGTGTTGGTGGCGCGCCCGAAGTTGTAGGCGTGGGTGTAGAAGTTGGTGGCGATCACCCCCATGTCGGCGTCGCTGGTCCAGGGTGCGACCGTCCAACGGCCGCTGCTGGGGGCGATGCGGAAATCATCGACCAGCAAGGTCTGGTCGCCGGTGGCATCGTTCACGATCGCCAGGGTCTGGGCGGCGGCGGCCGCGGTGAACTCGAAGGCCACGTGCCAGTAGGGACTGGAGCCGGTGACCGCGGCGGTCGAGAAGCCGTCCGGCCCGCCCGGCAGCAGGACCGCCGCCCCGCCGACATAGACCTTGACGTTAGGGGTGTTGCCGCTGCGCGCATTGGCCCGGAACGTCACCTTGTAGGTAGTGCCGACCGTCAGCCCGCTGATGGTGGTGCTCAGCGTCGCCGGGGTGGTCGGGTCGGTGACGTTGGCTTCGAGGAAGGCGACGTGGCTGCCATCGGGGATGAGGCCGTTGTCGGCGAAGGGGCTGTTGCCACCGGCGGGGTTGAGCCCGACCAACGCCGCCGGGGTGCCGGTCCAACCGGTGATGGGCGCGTTGCTGCTGATGTAGCCGGGGGCATTCGTAAAGGTATCAGCCTCGAAGCTGGGGTTGGGGATGGTCTGGGCCGCCGCGGCCTGGCTGAGGAGCCACGCCGCCGCGAGGCTGCCGGCGGCGGCGAGGGGCCGCCGCCACACACGGGGGTTTTCCGAACGATGTCGAGGTGTCATAGGTGTTCCTTGGGTGACCAACCGCGGGCGCGGCCAGCCTCCTCCCGGGTCCAGCCGGACGCGGTGGCATGGCCACAATCACTCATAATGTTTACCATGTTTAATGCTCCACGGTTCGTGCCGAATTGCTTTTCCAATGGTGCAATTCGAAACGGCAGCTTCCGCACGCGGAAGTAGGGTGTCAAGCGGCTTTCCACCCACTTTTGGGGGCTCAGGGCGCGGGACAGGTCGGTCTCGC
>JAJXTA010000097.1 GCA_021784265.1 bacterium
GGCCGTGCAAACAATTGACGGCGTTGCGGTGCGTGACCATGACTCCCTTGGGCTGGCCGGTGGAACCGGACGTGTAAATCACGTACATCAGGTTGTCCGGATGCGCCTTCGGCTGGGGCCAACGGGGGGCGGCGGGCGTTTCCGTCACCCCGCGGGGCGGGGTGGTGTCGAATACCACCACGCGGGCCGGGCGGGGCGCGAAGCGTTCGGCCCACCGGCGCTCGGTCAACAGCACGGTGGCGCCCGAATCGGCGCACATGAAGGCCAACCGTTCGGCCGGCAACTCCGGGTCCAAGGGCAGGTAGGCCCCGCCGGCTTTGAGTACCGCCAGCAGACCCACCAAGAGGTCGGCGGACCGATCCAGGCACACGCCCACCACTGCCTCTGGTCCCACGCCGTTGCGGTGCAGCTCGGCGGCCCACTGATTCGCGCGGTCCTCCAACTCGCGATACCGCAGCGCGACCGCGCCGCCCATCACCGCCACCGCCTCCGGGGTCCGGCGCGACTGGCGCTCGATGAGATGGTGCAGGCACAGGTCGGTGGGATACGCCAGCCGCGTCTGGTTCCACTCGACCACCACCCGCTGCCGCTCCGCCGTGTCCAGCACGGGCAGTCGCCCCACCTCTTGCCCCGGCTCGGCCGTCAAGCCGGTGAGCAGGGTCTCAAAGTGTTTCAGCCAGCGGGCGATGGTGGCCCGCTCGAACAGGTCGGCGTTGTAGCGGCCGTCGATGACCAAGCCCTGTTCGGTGTCCAACACGCTCACACTCAGATCGAAGGAGGAGAAGACATGGGGGTTGGGCAGGGCCACCGCCGTCAGGGGGCCAAAGTTGATGCGGCCGCCGCCCTGCCCGAGGGTGAACGTGGCCGAAACCAAGGGACTGCGGCTCGGGTCGCGCGGGAGGCCGAGTTGTTGGACGAGCCGCCCGAAGCTGAAGTTGCGGTGGTCCAGGGCGTTGTAGAAGCTGTCCTTGACGTGACTGAGCAGGCCCAGAACCGAGGTGCTGGAAGCTGCCCGGAGCCGCAAGGGTAGGAAGGTAATACAATGACCCACCACGTGCGTCTCACCCGGGCCGCTCCGCCCGGAGGTCGGCACCCCCACGATGAGTTCGGCTTGGTTGGTGAGCCGCTGCAGCAGGGCGCAGTAACCCGCCAGGAGGCAGGTGAAGAGGGTTGCCCCATGCTGGGTGCTCCAGCGTCGCAGCGCCTGGCTGAGGGCCGGGGGGAGTGAACGCGATTCCCGGGCGCCGCGGAAACTTTGCGCGGGCGGCCGCGGGCGGTCCAAGGGTAGTTCCAACGCCGGCAGCGGACCTGCGAATTCCTGGAGCCAATAGGCGGCCTCGGTCCCTTGGGCTTGGCGCTCGAGGTCGGCTTGGCGCCGCACGTAATCCTGGAATCGAGCCGAGGCGGGCGGGGGCGGCGGCTGGCCTTGCGCTAGGGCGGCATAGACCGCGCCCAGGTCCTGGAGGAGAAGACCGAGGGCTTGCCCGTCACAGACCAAGTGGTGACAGGTCAGGATGAGCAGATGCTCGTCCGCCGCTGCCTGGATCAGGCAGACCCGGAGCAGGGGGCCCTGGACCAAGTCAAACGGCTGGCTGACGGCTTGGGCCAGGAGCTGCTCGACCCGCGCGTCGCGTTCGGCGGGCGGTAGGCCCGCTAGGGCGACGAGCGGGACCGCCAGCTCGAAGGCCGGCGCGATGCGCTGGTGTTCCCCGGTGAGAGCGAACGTGGCGCGGAGGGCCTCGTGCCGCTCCACCACGGCCTGGAGCGCTTGTTTCAGAGCCCTCGCGTCGAGTGCCCCAGACAACCTGAGCAGACACGATTCGTTGAACGCACACGACGCCTGGTCGCTGACTTGGGCGGCGAACCAGAGGTCCCGCTGCCCCTCGGTCAGGGGTAACACCCAGTTCGCCGGCTCGGCTGGGCCGGACGCCACGCCGGTGGCAAGAGGCCCTTCGGCGGCGGAACTGGTTTGAACCGCCGCGTCCAGCGCGGCGACATTGACCTCGTCCGTGCGACCAGCGGGGGCCTCGCCCTCCGGTGAACACCTGGGCGCGCCGGGCTCAAGGCGAGTCGCCTCCCGGAGGTGCGCCGCGAGCTGGCTCAGTGTCGGCACCTCGTCCAGGAGTGTCCGGAATGGAACTTGGACCTGAAACAACTGGGTGATGCGCTGACTCACCTGCGTCAGGAAGAGCGAATCAAACCCCATCTCAAGGAAGGTCGCGTCCGGTCTGACCTCAGCCACCGGCAGGCCGGAGAGTTCGAGGACTGCGGCGGTGAGGGTAGTCAAGATGGGGTCCTCCGCCGGCCTCGTGGCGGGCACCGCCGGGGTAACCGTCGCGGCCGGCGTCGCGGTCGCCTCGCGGGCTGGGGTCGGTTCCGGCGCGGCTTGGGTGCCCTCGGCCGGCGGCGCCGGGCTGGGTGCGCTGGGCTCGATCCAGTAGCGTTTTCGCTCGAAAGGGTAGGTGGGCAGCGGAACGCGGCGGCGCCGTTCACCCGCATGCAGCGCCGCCCAGTCGATCAGGAGCCCCGACAGCCAAAGCTGGCCCACCGTGGTGAGCCAACCGGCTCGGTCACCGGCCGCGGACGCCAGGGCGGGGAGGGCGTGGTGGTTTGGCTGGCGGCGTGGATGCTCGCGGACCAAACCCGTGAGGGCGCGGCCGGGACCCATCTCCACGAGGCGGAGGTCGGGCTCGGTCAGCACCAGTTCCAACGCCGCCGCAAAGCGGGTTGTCTCCCGGATATGGCGGACCCAGTACGCCGGATCTGTAGCCTCGGCCGGCGTGAGCCACCGCCCGGTGACGCTGGACACCAGCGGGAGCTGGGGCGGCTTGAGCGTCATGCCGCCCACCACCGTGGCGAAGGGGGCCAGGATCGGGTCCATCATCGGGGAATGAAAGGCGTGCGACGTGGGCAACAAGCGACAGGCAACTCCCGCGCCGGCGAGCTGCGGCTTCAACCCGTCGATCGCCTCCGGCGGTCCCGCCACGACGCATTGCCGCGGCCCGTTGACCGCCGCCAAGGCGAGCGCCCCGCTAAGCCGGGGTCGCAGCTCCGCCTCGGACGCCAGCACCGCCAGCATCGCCCCGCGCGGAAGCTGCTGCATCAAGCGCCCGCGCGTCGCCACCAGCCGGAGCGCGTCCTCCAACGAAAACACCCCCGCCAAACAGCCCGCCACGTACTCCCCGCTGCTGTGGCCCACCAGGGCGCGCGGCTGCAACCCGACGCTCCGGCCCAATTGCGCCAACGCATACTCGATGACGAACAGCGCGGGCTGCGCCAACGCCGTGTCGGTCAGCTTCTCGGCGCGAAGCGCTTCGCTTCCGGGAGCCGGATAGAGCAACGTGCGCAAATCCAAACTCAGCTCGGCGCGGAGCAAGTCGGCACAACGGTCCACTTCCTGGCGGAAGACTGGTTCCTGGTGATACAGCTCGCGGCCCATGTCCGCCCGCTGCGCCCCTTGGCCGGGAAAGAGATAGACCAGCACGGGTGCGTGGGTCGGCGCCTGCGCGGTGAGGACCCCGCCTTTCCCCGGATCGCTCAGGGCGGCCACGGCCTCCGCCGGGGCCTGTGCCACCAGGATTCGTCGGTGCGGAAAGGCGCGTCGCCCCGTCTGGAGCGTCCACGCCACATCCGCCAACAGCCCGGGGTCTTGGCCCTGCAGGTGCTCGCGCAACCGCCCGGTGGCCATCTCTAAGGCGGCGCTCGTTTTGGCGGACCACACCAGCAGTTGGGGGGCGCGCGGCGAGGCCAGGGGGGCGACCGCCAGAGCCTCCTCCAGCACCACATGGGCGTTGGTGCCACCAATGCCAAAGGAGCTGACGCCGGCCCGCCGCGGCGCCGGCCCCGGCGCCCACGGCACGAGCGTCGTGTTGACGTAGAAGGGGCTGGTGGCCAGGTTCAGTTGGGGGTTGGGGCTTTGAAAATGGAGCGTGGGTGGTAGTTGCTGGTGGTGCAGGGCGAGGGTCGCCTTGATGAACCCCGCGATCCCGGCGGCGGTGTCCAGGTGGCCGATGTTCGTTTTCACCGACCCCAACGCGCAACGGGCCGTCCCACGGCCTTTTTGATTGAAGACCCGCATGAGGCCGGCCACCTCGATGGGATCGCCGACGGGCGTGCCCGTGCCGTGGGCTTCCAGGAGCCCGATGGTGTCCGGCTCGAACCCGGCCATCGCTTGCGCCAAGGCAATGACCTCCGCTTGCCCCTCGACGCTCGGGGCGGCGTAACCCGCCTTGCGGGCGCCGTCGTTGTTGAGGGCAAAGCCCTTGATCACGGCATAGACTTGGTCGCCGTCCTCCTCGGCATCGGCCAGGCGCTTCAACACCACCGCGGCCACCCCTTCGCCGGGCACCGCCCCCGCCGCCTGGGCGTCGAATGCGCGGCAATGCCCGTCGGGGGAGGCGATCCCGCCCGTCTGGTAGCGATAGGCGCGCTGCTGCGGGAAGGTCAGGGCGACGCCGCCAGCCAAGGCCATGTCACACTGATACGTCAACAGGTGTTGACAGGCCACGACCACGGCGACCAGCGAGGTCGAACAGGCCGTTTGGATGTTCAGGCTCGGGCCCCGCAGGTCCAGCTTGTACGAGACGCGCGTGGCGAGGAAATCCTTGTCGTTGGCAAACATGACGGCTTGTTCGCCAGCCAAGGCGGCCCGTTCCGGCCGCGACGCCAGATTGTGGAGCAAGTAGGTGGGTAGGCTCGCCCCCGCAAAGACGCCAATCGCGCCGGCATAACGGCTGGGATCGTAGCCGGCATGCTCGAGGGCTTCCCACCCGCATTCCAGGAACAACCGGTGTTGCGGGTCCATCAACTCGGCCTCGCGCGGGTTGATCCCAAAAAGGCTGGCGTCGAACAGGTCCGCTCCCTCCAGCAACCCCCGCGCCCCGACCCACGCGCCGGAGTCGGCCGGGGGCGGCGTTGCCGGCGTCGCGGGTGGGGGGGGTGGAAAGAAGGTGATGCCCTCGAGCCCCGCGCACAGGTTGCGCCAAAAGGCCGCCACGTTCGGTGCCTTGGGAAAGCGGCCGGCCAGACCCACGACCGCGACGGCAGGCCGGCCCGCGGGCCGGCGCCTCATGCCGCCACCTCCTGGAAGGGTGGGAGGCTGAACGCTTCCCGTTGGCGCCGGGCCCGGGCCCGGAGGTCACGGTGATCGTCCTCGCCCACGGCCTGACAGAGGAACCGTGCCAGCGACCCGACCGAGGGATGTTGAAAGAGTTTGACCACCGGCACATCGAGGTGCAGCCGCTCGCGCAGCTTGGCTTGCGCTTGGACGACCAACAGCGAGTGGCCGCCCAGGTCGAAGAAGTTGTCCTCGAGCCCCACCTCGTTGATCCCCAGCAGCTCTTGCCAGATCGCCGCGACGGCACGCTCCATCTCAGTGCGGGGCGCGACAAACGCGGCGGTGGCGGCCGCCCGCGCGGTCGGCGGCGGCGGCAGGGCCTTGCGGTCCACTTTGCCGCCCGAGGTCAGGGGCAAGACCGCCAGCCCCACGAACGCCGCCGGCACCAACGGCTCCGGCAGATGCTCCCGCAGATAACGTTTCAGGTCAGCCACCGGCGGCTCGCTCCCGTCCGCCGTGACGACGTAAGCCACCAGGCGCGGCTCCCGGAGGGCGTCCTCCCAAAGCCGGGTCACCGCCTGCTTCACCGCCGGATGGCGCCCGAGCACGGCCTCGATCTCCCCCAGCTCGATCCGGTGGCCGCGGATCTTGACCTGATGATCCAATCGCCCGAGAAACTCGAGCGTGCCGTCGGGACGGTAACGGGCGCGGTCGCCGGTGCGATAGAGGCGCGCGCCCGCGCCTGGGGCCAACGGATGCGTGAGAAAGCGCTCGGCCGTCAGACCCGGCTGCCCCAGGTAGCCGCGTGCGACGCCGGTGCCGCCGATAAACAGCTCGCCCGGCACCCCCACGGGCACCGGTTGCAACTGGCCGTCCAGGACATACAGTTGTGTGTTGGCCAAGGGGCGTCCAATCGGGACCGGGTTTTCCCCGGAGCGGACGCAGTGGGCCGAGGACCAGACCGTGGTTTCCGTGGGCCCATACATGTTGTAGAGCTCGCCCTTCAGCGGGAGTTGCTCCGCCAGCAAGGCCGACAGAGGCTCGCCACCAATCAACATTTGGCGCAAAGACTGCAGCGCCTGGGCGGCCCCGGGCGCCGCCAGCAACAGCCGGGCGCGGGTGGGGGTACATTGGAGGTGAGTGACGCCGTGCCGCAGGATCTGGTCCGGAATCGAGGCGCCCCGCGCCGTTTCCCGCCGCGGCTGATTGGCCCGCTCGCGCAGGGCATTCAGCGCGCTCAAACCCGACAGCACGGTCTCTTCCTCCACGCCGAAATCGATTAAACACGCCAACTCGTCGATCCCCAGGGTCTTGAGCCGGTCCACCAGGGTCAGACAGGTCTCCGGGGTGCCAAAGAGTCCACTCTGCTCGAAATAGCGTTCGAAGGCGTGGTCCGCCAAAGCGTCGAGGTCCTCGGCGGTGAGGTTCTTCACATCGACCTGGGCCCATTCTCGCCCGCTGAGGTGCCGGAGCAAATCGAGCGAGGACTTGAGGTAGTCACAGAAAGGGCGGCGCACGGTCGCCTTGACCTCCTCGAGTTGGGTTCCCACGAAGGTGTGCAGCATCAAGGCCACGCGGCCCTGCCCGGGATGACCGTGCGCTCGCCAAGCCTCGCGGTACTGCCGCACTTTCGCCGCCAGCTCATTGAGGTCTTGCCCCAATAGATGCGTCAGCAAGTTCGCCCCCAGTTCCCCCGCCCGCTGGAACGTCTCCGCGTTCCCCGCCGAGGTGATCCAGACCGGCAGCTCCGGCTGGACCGGGCGCGGGAAGATGCGGGCCTCGACCGGCTGCCCGGTGCCGCTGGGCCAGGTCACCGCCTCGCCGCGCCATAGCTTTCGGACCGTTGCTAAGCCGGCGAACATGGCCTCTTTCCGCCCCGCAAACGCCGTGGGGGCCAAGACGAAATCGCGATCATGCCAGCCGGAAGCGAAGGAGACCGCCACGCGCCCGTGGGAGAGGTTGTCCACCACGGCCCACTCCTCCGCGACCCGGAGGGGATGGTGGAGGGGCAGGACAACGCTGCCGGCGCGGATTTGCAGCCGCTCCGTGACCATCGCCACCGCCGCGCTCGTCAGCGCCGGATTCGGGTACAGCCCGCCAAAAGCATGAAAATGGCGCTCCGGCGTCCACACCGCGGCGAAGCCGTGTTGGTCGGCGAAGCGAGCGCCCTCCAACAAAAGCCGGTACTTGCGGTCGGCGCCGTCGCGCGGTTGGCTGGAGAAGTAGAACAGGCCGAAGTCGAGTGGCCGTTCCGGGGCGGCCCGACGCACCGGGGCGGGACGCAGGCCGCGGTCATCGGGCTGAATGACGACCTTGAAGCCGCGGGTCAGCGGCCAGAACAATTCCAGGGCCGAGATGTCGAACGTGATGTTAGTGACCGCCAGCCAAACGCCTGGCTCGGTGCCCAGCAAACGGTCCATCGCCGCGAAGAAACCGACCAAGTTGCCCTGGGTGACCTGGACGCCCTTGGGCTGACCGGTGGACCCGGAGGTGAAGATAACGTAGGCCAGCGCCTCACTCAGGTTGGCGACGGTGGGGTCGGCCAACGGGGAGCCGTCGGCAGAGAGGAAGCCCGACTCCTGGAGGTCCAGGCTGACGACGTCAGCCTCGGGCGCCAGCGCCGCGACGCGGTTTTGTGTCGCGGTGTCGGTGAGAACCACTCGGACCCGCGCCGTGGCGAGGATCAGGGCGAGGCGCGCGTCCGGGTGGCTCGGGTCCAGCGGCACATAGGCCGCGCCGGCTTTGAGAATACCCAGGAGGCCGACGAGCATCTCGAGCGACCGCTCCAGGCAGACGGCGACCACCGTCTCCGGCCCGACCCCCCGTGCCCGCAGCGCCCGGGCCACGCGATTGGCATGCTGCTCCAGCTCGCCGTAGCTTAGTTGCTGGTCTTCGAACACGACGGCGGGCGCGGTGGGCGTGCGTTGCACTTGCGCGGCGACCAGGCCCTGCACCGTCTGACCCCGTGGAGGAACCAGGGGTGCGGGGTTCCATTCGTCAAAGAGCTGGCGACGTTCACCCGGGGTGAGCAGCGGCAGGCCCGAGAGGCGGTCGGACGGGTTGGCGGCGACCGCTTCCAACAGGGTGCCAAAGTGCCCGGCCATCCGGGCGATGGTGGGGGCGTCGAAGATGTCGGTGTTGTATTCCACCGCCGCCTCCA
>JAJXTA010000098.1 GCA_021784265.1 bacterium
GTCCGCCGGGCCGCCCACCCGCAAGGTGGTCCGGCGCGCCAACGGCTCGTTTTGCAGGAGGCGGGTCGCCGGGGAAACCCGGGCGCGAATGGCGGCGCAGACCCCGGCCGCGACGCGCGGTTCCGTACGCTCGGGGACGGGAGCGGCTGGATTGGCTTCGTGGTTCGTGAGCATCGGTGCCACCGGGCCAGTGCGGAGCGGCATCAGGACCGACACGCTTCGCCGGTCGCGTGGTCCGTGGCGTGGAGAGGTTCGTTCGGGGTCGGCGCCGGCAGCGGGGTGGGCGCGGCCGCCGGCGCTCGGCTCGGCGGGGCCGCCAGAATGCCGGCCGCGATCCGCGTCGCCGCCTCCGGGCAATGCCATTGGGCCAAGGCCCGTTGGACTCCCTGACGGCACGCGGCGTCCCGCAACAACTGGCGCAACTCCCAGAGGAGGGCCTCCGCCGTCGCCCGCGCCTGCTCGATGACTCGCGCCGCTCCGGTTTCCGCCAGGGCGCGGGCGTTGTAGAATTGATGATTGTCGGCGGCAGCCGGGTACGGGATCAGAACGGCGGGCAGGCGCATCGCGGCCAACTCGGCCAGGGAAGACGCCCCCGCGCGGGTGACGGCGGCCGTCGCCGCCCCCAGCGCCAGCTCCATCTCGGTGAGGAAGGGCCGCACCACGGCCTTGCATTGCAGCGCGGCGTAGCCTTCCCGCACCCGCTCGAGGTCCTGGGGGCCAGTAAGGTGGATGAACTGGAGGTCTGGTTCCAGCAAGCGCAAGGCGGGCAACAGATGCAAGACCAGCTCGTTGACGGCATGCGCCCCCTGGCTCCCGCCGGTGATGACGAGCGTCGGCCGCTCGGGGTGCAGTCCCAAGGCCACGCGACACGCCCCCGGGTCCAGCGGCTGGAACTGGGCGCGGACCGGCATGCCCGTGACCTGGATGCGTTGCTGCCACAAACGCCCGGCGGCTTCGGGGAAATAGACGAACGCCTCTTGCACCACATGCGCCAACCAGCGGTTAGCGCGGCCGGGGAGGGAGTTGGCCTCGTGCAGGAAGGCCGGCACCCCGCCGGCACGGGCGGCGAGCACAGGCGGAGCGCTGGTGAAGCCGCCCATAGCCAAGATGGCCCTCGGTCGGCGCGAGCGAAACAGGCGGCGGGCCGCCCGGTAGGAATCCCAGAAGCCGCGGAGGAAGCGCAGCCCCCCGCCGGACTCCAACCCTACCGCCGGCAAGGTGGCCACCGCCATCCCGCTCGCATGCTGGGCGGCATGTTGGTCGATGGCCTTCGTCGAGACCAAGAGCAGCACCTCACAGCCCTGGGCCTGGAGCGCTTCTCCCACGGCCAGCCCGGGGAAGAAATGACCGCCGGTGCCGCCACAGGCAATGGCGACCAGCGGGGCAGGCGAGGTGCGGGACATCACGAGAGCGTCAGCCGGCGATGGGGGTTAAGGTGGGCGCCGAGGGCTCCGGTAAGCCCGGCTCCAGCGTCAAGGTGCTCTGCCGGGCAATACTGACCAGGACCCCCACCGCACAGAGCATCATCATCAGGTTCGAACCGCCATAGCTCACAAACGGCAGGGGCAAGCCCTTGTTCGGCAATGCCCCCGAGACCACGGCGACATTGAGCAGGGCTTGCAGGGCCACCAGGAAACTGATGCCCGTCGCCAGCAACAGGCCAAAGGTGTCCGGTGCCTGCGCCGCGATGCGCGCCCCCGCCAAAAAGAGCCCGGCGAAGGCGGCCAGCGCCGCCACTGAGCCCACATAGCCAAACTCCTCGCCGAAGATGGCGAAGATGAAGTCGGTGGTCGATTCAGGCACGAACCGTTTCTGGGTGCTGTTGTGCAAACCAACCCCCCAGGGGCCGCCATTGCCCAACGCCGCACGGGCCTGCCACGCCTGGCCGCCGATACCATCCTTGGTCTCCTCCAGGTGGCGCCAACTGTAATACCGGGCGAAGCGGACCGGATTCCGAGCCACTAAAGCCCCGACCAGCAGCGCGCCGAGCAAGACGGGGGGAATCAGGTACGTCCAACGGACTCCCGCCACCAGCAAGACGATGGCGCTCACCCCCGCCATCAAGAGCGCCGTGCCCCAATCCGGCTCCAGGAAGAGCAGCACCAACCCCGGCACGATCACCTTCGCGGGGACCCAGAGGCCGCGTTTGAGGCCCTGCATGGCCCGCTGCCAATGGGCACCGTAGTCGGCCAGCGCCACGAGCAGGGCTAGCTTGGCATAATCCGAAGGCTGAAACTGGAAGCCGCCATAACGAAACCAGCGCCGCGCGCCGTTGGTCTTGTAACCGAGGCCAGGAACCAGCACCAACACGAGCATGAGGAACGCCACTCCCACCAACCACGGCGACCACGCCCGCAGCCGCCGGTAGTCCATGAGGCCCAAGCCGAGGGCGCCTGCCAAGCCCAACCCCCCGGCCAACAGTTGGCGGCGCAGCAACCGGCCGCCGTCGTTGGCGGGGCCGAGGCTGTAGAGCATGACCAGCCCCACCGCCAGCAACCCCAACACGCAAAAGACCAGGGTGGTGGTAGCCCGCTTCATGAGGGTGGAGCGCGGACGCGACGCCGCCGGTTGGCTCAGTGGAGGTCGGGCGTCGGCTGTGGCGCCGGAGCGCTCGGCAGCGGGGTGGACGCCGGGGTGGCGGCGGCCACGGCGGTTTTGCGGGCCGGGATCTTCAGCTTCTGACCCGCATTGATCCGATCGGTCTTGAGATCGTTCGCCGTGCGGATCGCGCGCAGCGAGACCCCGTAGTGGTGGGCGATCTTGGTGAGGTTCTCGCCCGGCTTCACCACGTGGACGGCACCCGTTTCCGCCGCGGCGCTGGGCTCAGCGCCGGCAGGGGCGGCCGCTGGCTCCGCACCCGCGCCGGCGCCGGGGGCGGTCCCGCCGGGCAGCACCAGTTTCTGGTTCACCTTCAGGTGGCGGGCGTTGAGACCGGGATTGGCCTTCATCAGGGCACTGACCGAGATGCCGTGTTCTTTGGCAATCTTGGCCGGATAATCCCCCGCTACCACGGTGTACTCACCCGGGCCGGCCGCGGCGGGCGCCGGGGCCGGAGCCCCAAGGCCAGCGGTGGCAGGCGCCGGCGGCAACGGGTTTGTGGCCGGAAAGGCCGGCGGCGGCGCGCTCGCTACGTTCGAGGCCGTGGTCGCCGGGGGGGAGTTGCTCAAGTCGGGATAGGCGGCGTTGGTGAGGGCACCCAGATCGGTGTTGGTATTCGTGAGGCCCAGCCCGCCCCCCAAACCGCTGGTCTCGCCGGGCTGGCGCTTGCAGCCTTGGAGCAGCAGGCCGCCGAAGAATACGGCATGGAGCGCCAGGACGGTGATCACGGCGATGCGAACGTTGAACTTGGCTTTGGCAGGCTTGGCCAGCGGGCCAAGCGGAGGCAGAGGTGCTGGGTTGTTCATAGGTCTATGCTGGGGTTGGGTCGGCTGTGGGATTGGGGATCGGGCAGACAGTTCGCTTCGGGGCGAAACACCGTGTTACCCTCCGGCGACGACAGGAGTCCTGCCGCCACGCGGCCGTCAGAGGGGTGAACGCCCAACCGGGGGCCCCACTCCGCCCCAGGGCGCAATGGGACCTCCGGCTGCTGGAAGTTCGGAGACAAGTTAAAGGTCGAACACACCGGCGCGAAAGACATTAAGCCGCGGCCGACCGGTTGGTCCACCGCGACAAAACCTGCTTCTAACAATGAGCTTTCCGGGGCGCAAGGAGTAAAAGAGCCCCCTCCCAGCCAGCGCGCGCGCGGCGTGATCGGACGCGGCGCGCGCGCCGCTGGCACGTAACCCGCGGCAAGAGCCACTCGCCGGGGAGAGGGTTTGGAGGGCCGGACGGTCATCGGAGCTTCAGCGTGGCCAACGCCACCACCGCGCACAGGATGCAGAGGATGTAAAAGCGGGTAACCACTTTGGTCTCGTACCATCCCAGTCGCTCGAAATGATGATGCAAGGGCGTCATGCGGAAGATACGTTTGTCGATGCCATGAACCCGGCGGTAATACTGGCAGCAGGCGACTTGGAGCATCACCGACACCGCTTCGACCACAAACACGCCCCCGGCGATGAACAGGACAAAGGGCTGGTGAATCAACACCGCCATGATGCCCAGGACGCCTCCCAGCGCCAGCGACCCCGTATCCCCCATAAAGACCTGGGCGGGATGGCAGTTGAACCAAAGAAAGCCCAACCCCGCCCCAAACATCGCCCCGCACACCACCGTCAACTCCCCCGCCCCCGTCACAAAGGGCACCTGGAGGTAGGTGGCGAATTTCCAGTTGCCCGCGATGTAGGTCAGCGCCAGGAACACGGCGGTGACGATGAGCGTGCAGCCAATCGCCAGTCCGTCCAAGCCGTCGGTCAGGTTGACCGCGTTGGAGCTGCCCACGATGGTCACGACCGCCAGGGTCAACCCCAACCCCGTGGCCTCGGTCAAGACCGGGTGTTTGTAGAACGGCAGCATGATGTCGGTGATCAGCCCGTGGGTGGGCGCCAGCCACCACAGATAGAGGGCGAGGAACAGCGCCAGGGCCGTCTGGACCCAGAGTTTCACGTTGGCCCGCGCCCCCCGATGAGACTTGCGGGTGATCTTGGCGTAATCGTCGTAGAACCCCAGCGCCGCCAGCCCCATCAGGGAGACCAAGGTCAGGACCACCAGCGTGTTCCACTGCGTCCATAACAGCGCGGTCAGGTCGATGGCCATCACGATCAACAAACCGCCCATCGTTGGGATGCCTTGCTTGTTGACCCGCGCGGTCAGGCCCCCGGCGGCTTCCGCCTTGTCCAGATACGCTTGGCCGAACTTGAGCTGGCGCAGCCAGGCGATCACCTTGGGCCCCAGCCAGAGGCTCACCAAGAGGGCCGTCACCGCCGCCCCCGCCGTGCGGAACGTGATGTACCGGAAGACGCGCAGGGGCGACAACGCCGCCCCCCACTCGGTCCGGGCGTAATGGCTCAGCAAGTATTGGCTTAAATAGTAGAACATCGCGTTCGTACCCGCCGCCCCCACCGCCCGCCCCGCGAACCGGGCGACACGCGCCCGCCCCCGCGCCGCGCGCCGGGAGCCAAAGGCAGGGGCCGGTTGAGGACTGGCTCTTCACACATTACGCCTCGTGTTTTAAGATCTCCACCACCCGCTCCAGCCGAGCCGCACGCGAGGCCTTTACCAAGACCCAATCGCCCGGCCGGAGGAATTCTTTAGCCGCTCGCCCGGCCAGCGCGGCGTCGGCAAACTCGCGGGCATCAGCCAGGCCGGCCTGCCGCGCCGTTTCCGCCAGCACCCCGGCCATCCGCCCAACCGCGAACAGATGCCCCACCCCGGTCGCCGCCGCGAGCCGCGCCACCTCGGCATGGGCGGCGGGGCCGCGCGCCCCCAATTCGGCCATATCCCCCAGGATTGCCACCGTCCGGCCGCCGTCAGCCAGGTCGCGGAGGGTCTCCAGGGCGACCTGCATGGAAGCCACGTTGGCGTTGTAGGAATCGTCCAGGACCCGGACGCCGTGGAGGTCGCTGAGGGCCAGACGCATGGGTGGTTGGGGGCAGGCCGCCAGGCCCCGCCGCAGCTCGGCGGCGGTTAAGCCCAACTCCGCCCCCACCGCCAACGCCAGGAGCGCGTTGACCGCCTGATGCCGCCCCAACAGCGCCAGCCAGTACTCCCCGGACCACTCCGGGCGAGGTGCTTCGACCTGGAGGGTGGTGCCGCTCTCGTCCACGCACGCGGCGGTCACCCGCCAATCATTGCCCGCCTGCCAGCCCACCCGCACCCGGCGGGCCGGCGTCCGGGACCCAACCCGCTCGGTGGCCGGATCGTCGCCAGGCATGACGAGCAAGCCCTCGGCGGGGAGCAACTCAGCCAACCATCCTTCCTCCTGGATCACCCCGTCCAAGTCGCCGAAATGTTCCAGGTGCTCCGGCCCGAGGCTGGTCAGCACTCCCACCCGTGGGGCAATCATTCGCAGCAAGGGCGCCAGCTCGCCCGGGTGATTGGTCCCCACCTCCAACACCGCCGCCTCACAGGCGCGATCGAGTTTCAGCAACGTCAACGGCACCCCGATGTCATTGTTAAAACTGGCCTCGCTGGCCAGGGTGGCAAAACGTTGGGCGAGCACCGCCGCCAGGAGTTGCTTGACGGTGGTCTTGCCGTTGGAGCCCGCAACCGCAACCACCCGCGGGTCGAAGCGCCGCCGGTGCCACGCCGCCCACTCCCCCAGGGCCCGCCGGCTGTTGGGCACCGCCACCACCGCGCAGTCCGGCAGCGGGGCGGGCAGACGCGTCCGCTCGCCCAGCACCGCACTGGCGCCCCGTCGCGCCGCCTCGGCCACAAACTCGTGCCCGTCGTACCGCTCGCCCTTCAGGGCCACGAACAGGCTCTCCGGCAGCAGTTGGCGGGTGTCGGTGCTCACCCGCCGCACCCTGGTGGCCGGGTCGCCTCGAACCACCTCGCCCCGGCAGCTCGCCGCAATCGCTTGAACGGAACAGGGGTCCATAAACACGCCCTTCAGGCCGGGCCGGCCCAATGCCTGCGGCGGGCGCGCGGCCCAGCCGGAGCGGGAGAAGGGTGGGGCGTCATCAGCACCTTTCCGGGGCCTCGCCCTGGCTGAAGCCCAGGGTCCGCAACGTCTCGCGGGCATAAACCCGGTCGTCAAACGGGACGACCGTGTCCTGGAATTCCTGATAGGTTTCATGCCCTTTTCCGGCGAGCAGAACCGTATCCCCGGGCCGGGCGAGTCGAATGAGGGCGTCGATCGCTCGCCGCCGATCCAGTTCGATGGCGCAGGCCTCACCGCGCACCGCGTGGTAGCCGGCGGCGATCTCGGTGGCGATGGCCTCCGGCGGTTCCTTGCGGGGATTATCCGTGGTGATGATGGTGGTGTCGGCCAAGGCCGCCGCCACCGCCCCCATCCGCCGCCGCTTGCCCGTGTCGCGGGTGCCACCACAGCCGAAGGTCAGCAACAACCGGCCCGGGGTGATCTCCCGCAACGTCGCCAGGACGTGCCGCAGGCTGTCCTCGGTGTGGGCGTAATCCACCAAGACGCCGAACGGCTGGCCCAGGACGATCGGCTCCAGCCGGCCCGGGACGGGTTGGACGGCCCCGAGCGCGGTCTGGATGGCCCAGGCGGGGACCCCCAGCACCAGGCTAGCCCCCACCGCGGCCAAAGCGTTGTACACATTGTGCCGTCCGATCAGCGGCACCTGACAGTCAAACCGGACCCCAGGCCCTTCGACCGTCATTTCCGTCGCCTCCCGCCCCACCCGCATCCCGGTCGCCCGGACGCGGGCCCCCTCGCCCAGGCCGTAGGTGAGCAAGACCTCGGGGGCAAGCCCCGCGGCCAACCGCTGGCCATAAGCGTCGTCGATGTTGATAATCGCCCCGCCGCGTTTGGTGCCGGCCTGGAGGGCGGTGAAGAGCCGCTGTTTGGCGGCGAAATAGGCCTCCATGCCCGGGTGGTAGTCCAGGTGGTCGGGGGTGAGATTGGTGAAGACCGCCGCGTCGAACTCGACGGCCGCCACCCGGCGCTGGTCCAAGGCGTGCGAACTCACCTCCAGGACACAGGCGCGGCAGCCCGCCCGGACCATGCCGGCCAGCATCTGCTGGATCTCCAGGGCCTCCGGCGTCGTGCGCTGGGCGGGGATCACCCGCTCCCCCACTTCGTAGCGCACCGAGCTGATGAGGCCGGTCGGCCAGCCCGCCGCCTCCAACACTTGCTTGAGGAGGAAGGCGACCATGGTCTTGCCGCTGGTGCCCGTGATGCCGATCACCTTGATCCGGGCGCTGGGGTGCTCGTAGAAGGCCGCGGCGACCCGCGCCAGAGCGTCCCGGGCATCGGCCACACGGATGGTGGTGGCGCGCTGCGAGACTAAGCCGTTGCGCTCGCACACGATCGCCGCCGCCCCCCGCTCGACCGCGCTGGCAATGAACTCGTGGCCATCGACCCCCAGTCCCGGCACGGCGACGAACAACATGCCCGGCGTCACCCGCCGCGAGTCATACGCCACCCCCACAATCTCCCGCTCCAGCGGGCCCTCCACCCGCGCCGCCGGCAACTGCTGGACTAAGGCTTTCAACTCCATCGCTCAGTTCGGGTTGCGCGCGGCGCCCGGGTTGGCCGCGGCCGCGGAGGCGCGGGTGGCCATGTAGGCCCCGCGCGCGCCGCTGTCCGCCAGGGCCTCCGGCTGGG
>JAJXTA010000099.1 GCA_021784265.1 bacterium
GAACAGGGCCCGGAACGGGGCCAGCCCGGTGTAATAACACGGTGCCAACCCCGCCATTCTATCGCCGGCCGGGGTCAGTTCACGGAAAAAGTCCCGCGCTCGGAGATTGCCAGGGGGCGCGCCCTGGGGGAAGGTGGACACGCATGATGTTGGGCACCCTCTCATCCGACGCGCCGGTCCGGCCTGGGCGTGGCGGAGCGGCGGAGCGGGCTCGGCCCGGACCGGTCCGGCCTGGCCTTCCGCATGGTTCGGGCGGCGCGATCGCCGCGGGAGACCGATGAGGATCCTGGGGATCATTCCGGCGCGGTACGCCTCGTCTCGGTTCCGCGGCAAGCCACTGGCGTTGATCGCCGGCAAGCCGCTGATTCAGCATGTGGTCGAGCGTTGCCAGCAAGCCGAGTCCCTGGCCGAGGTCATCGTCGCCACCGACGACACCCGGGTTTGGGAAGTGGCGGAGGGGTTCTGCCGGGCGGAGATGACCGCGCCGGGCCATCCCAGCGGGACGGATCGGATCGCCGAGGTGGTTCAGCGTCACCCGTGCGATGCGGTGGTCAACATCCAGGGCGATGAGCCGCTGATCGCGCCGGCGGTCATCGACGCGGTGGCCGGGGCTCTGAGCCAGTGCGCGATGTCCACCGCCGCCACCCGGCTCACTTCCCCCGCCGAGCTGGAGAATCCCAACACCGTAAAAGTCGTTGTCAACGCCGCCGGCCACGCCCTATATTTCTCCCGGCGTACGATCCCGTATCTGCGCGAGGCCGCCACTCGTTCGGTTGACGAGCAGATGGCGGCATTTCCATTTCTGAAGCACCTGGGGATCTACGGGTACCGGCGTGACACGCTCCTGCGCCTGGTCCGCGCTCCGGTCTCCCCGCTGGAACAGGCGGAGAAGCTGGAGCAGTTGCGGGCGCTGGAAAACGGGATTCCCATCGCGGTCGTGCGGGTGGACTATGATAGTGTGGGGGTCGATGTGCCGGCGGACGTGGTCCGGGTCGAGCGAAGGCTGGCCGGCGGCCGGGAGGAGTGACGGGCGGGGGAGGCGGGATCGGACGTTGCGAGTCAATTCGGAAGCACCATGAAATACATCTTCGTCACGGGCGGAGTGGTCAGTTCGTTGGGCAAAGGGCTGACCGCGGCGGCCTTGGGCACGCTGCTGGAGAATCGCGGGCTGAAGGTAACCCTCCAGAAGTTTGATCCCTATCTGAACGTCGATCCCGGCACGATGAGCCCCTTTCAGCACGGGGAGGTCTATGTGCTCGACGACGGGGCGGAGACCGACCTGGACTTGGGCCACTACGAGCGGTTCACCGGGACCAAGCTGACCCGGATGAACAACCTCACCAGCGGCCAGGTCTATGCGAAGGTGCTCGAACGGGAACGGCGGGGCGATTACCTGGGCAAGACCGTCCAGGTCATCCCGCACGTCACCGACGAGATCCAAAACCGCATCCAGGCCATTGCCGAACAGTCCAAGTCCGATGTCCTGATCACCGAGATCGGCGGGACGACCGGGGACATCGAGGGTCTGCCGTTCCTGGAGGCGATCCGCGAATTTGCCCTCGAGGTGGGCTACACCAACGCCCTGTTTATCCACGTCACGTTCGTCCCTTTCATCAAGGCGGCCGGGGAGCTGAAGACCAAGCCGACCCAGCAGTCGGTGGCCAAACTGCGGGAAATCGGCATCACGCCACACATCCTGGTCTGCCGTTCGGACCGGGCGATGGGCAAAGAGCTGCGCCAGAAGATCTCCCTCTTCTGCAACGTCCCCTACGAGGGCGTGATCGAGGAGAAGGATGTCGAGCACAGCATCTACGAGGTCCCGCTGATGCTGCAGCGGGAGCGACTGGACGAGCTGGTCTGCCGGCTCTTGCGGCTGGAGACCCCCCCCGCCAACATGAGCCACTGGCAGGACATCCTGCGCAAGCTCATCGCCCCCCAGCACCGCGTGCGCATCGGGGTGGTGGGCAAATACATCGAGCTGCAGGACGCCTACAAGTCCGTCTATGAAGCGATTATCCACGGCGGGGTCGCCAATGACTGCGGGGTCGCCATCGAGAAGATCGAGGCCGAGGAAATCGAGAAGTTTTGCGCCGAGAAGCTCCTCAAGGGCCTAGGCGGCATTCTCGTCCCCGGCGGCTTCGGCGAGCGCGGGGTGGAAGGCAAAGTCCGGGCGGCCCGTTTTGCCCGGGAAAACGGCGTGCCCTACCTCGGGCTATGCCTGGGGATGCAGGTGGCCACCATCGAGTTTGCCCGCGACGTCTTGCACCTGGAGAAGGCCCACTCGACCGAATTCGAGCCCACCACACCCGACCCGGTCATTGCCTTGTTGGACGAGCAGCGGCAGGTGACGCGCCTGGGGGGGACGATGCGGCTGGGGGCACAGCCGGTGCAGTTGAAGGTGGGCTCCCGAGCGGCCAAGCTCTACGGGGCCTTCGTCGTCAACGAGCGGCACCGTCATCGCTACGAGTTCAACAACGATTACCGCAAGGCCTTCGAGGCGGCGGGGTTCCACTTCAGCGGCACCTCCCCCGACGGCAAGCTGGTCGAGGTCATCGAGCTGGCCGACCACCCATTCTTCGTGGCCTGCCAATTCCACCCGGAGTTTCAGAGCAAACCCAACGCCCCCCATCCGCTCTTCCGCGGCTTCATTGCCGCGACCCACGCCTATAGCTGTCAACGGGGGCTCTGAGACCGTGACGTGGCCCGCGGGGCCTGCTACCCTCCGCCTCCATGACACTGACACGGCGAACTTTCCTCCACCACCTGGGCGGCGGCACGGTCGCGCTGGGCGTGGGAGCGTGCGGCCCGCTGAGCGGCCTCGCTCGCGCCGCCACCCGCTCGGGCGCGTTGCCCCGCAGCACCCCGGAGGCCCAAGGCGTGGAGGCGGCGGGCCTGGTGGCGTTCCTCGACGCCTTCGCCCACAGCCGCCACGAGTTGCATAGCTTCATGCTCGTGCGCCACGGGGCGGTGGTGGCCGAAGGTTGGGGGGTGCCCTACGGGCCGCACTACAACCATTGGCTGTATTCTCTCAGCAAGAGTTTCACCTCGACCGCGGTCGGTTTCGCCGTGGCCGAAGGCCGGCTGACGGTCGAGGACCGGGTCGTCACGTTCTTCCCGCACGACCTGCCCGCTCAGGTGAGTGATCACCTGGCCGCCCTCCAGGTCAAACACCTCCTGACCATGTCCGTCGGCCACGCCACCGAACCGGTCCGCGAGATCGTCCGAGAGGAGGACTGGGTGCGCGCGTTTCTGGCGTGGCCGATTCCCCATCCCCCCGGGAGCGCGTTTTTGTACAACAGCGCCGGCACCTACATGCTCTCCGCCCTCGTGCAGAAGCTGACCGGCCAGCGGGTGCTGGATTACCTCACGCCGCGCTTGTTCGAGCCCTTGGGCATCGAGGGGGCCGCCTGGGAAACCTGTCCTCGGGGCATCAACACGGGCGGATGGGGCCTGAGCGTCCCAACGGAAGCCTTGGCCAAGTTCGGCCAGCTCTATCTCCGCCAGGGGACCTGGAAGGGGCGCGCGCTTTTGACTCCCGCCTGGGTCGCGGAGGCCACCACGCGCCACATCCAGCAACCGGTGCCGGCCACTCCGAACCGCCCCAACGCCGAAAATGACTGGGTGCAAGGCTACGGCTACCAATTCTGGCGCTGCACCCATGCGGCCTTCCGCGGCGACGGCGCCTTCGGCCAATACGCCATCGTCCTGCCGGACCACGACGCGGTGATCGCCATGACCGGCGAAAGCCCGAACATGCAGGGCGAGCTCGACTTGGTCTGGAAGCATCTCCTGCCCGCGCTCCACGACGGCCCGCTCCCGGCGGACCGCGCTTCCCAGCGGCGCCTGCGGCAACAATGGCGCGCCTGGAAGCTGGCCTGGCCGGGTCAGGGCGCCGCCGCGCTCCCCGCCGAGGCTACCGCCGCCGGGCGGGTCTCGGGCAAAACGTTCCAGCTCGAACGGAATGCGCTGGGGCTCGACACGGTGTCCTTCGGGTTCAACCCCAGCACGTGCCAAGTGACCTTCCGCACCACCGCCAACGGTTATCCCATCGCCTGTGGCCTCAGGCAGTGGCAGCGGGGCGAGACCGCCTTGCCCGGGACCCCGCCGCGCCTCGTTTCCGGCGGCGCCCCCAAGCCGGGCACCCCGGCCAAACTCGCCGCGGCCGGCGCCTGGACCGACGCCAACACCTTCGAGATGCTCTGGCGCTACTATGAAAGCCCTCATCACGACACCGTGACCTGCCGCTTCGCGGACCAAACCGTCCAAGTCCGCTTCCTGAACAGCCTGGCCCAAATGGGGCCGAACCCGCAGGACACCCGTCCGGTCCTGGTGGGGCGGCTGGTGGGTTGAGGGACGATCCCGAGGCGACACGTGGGCGCCAACTAAAAACGCCCGAGCTTCAAAACCAAACACCGTGACGCATCCACGGAAGCGACTCGGTTTGCCGCCCGGGCGAAGCTACGCCGGCTGCAGCCCCAGGGCCGGTTGGCGGCGGCGGCGCAGCGCCCGGCGGGCGTGCTCGAACGCCAGGTACACCACCGGGGTCGTGTAAAGCGTCAGCACCTGCGAGACGCACAACCCGCCCACCACGGCAATGCCCATGGGCCGGCGCAGCTCCGAGCCGGTACCCAGGCCGACCGCCAGCGGCAGCGTCCCCAGCAGCGCCGAGAGCGTGGTCATCATGATCGGCCGGAAGCGGATGATGCAGGCCTTGTAGATGGCCTCCTCGGGGCTCAGGTGCTCCTCCCGTTCCGCGTCGAGGGCGAAGTCCACCATCATGATGGCGTTCTTCTTGACGATCCCCATGAGGAGGATGATGCCAATGAAGGCCACCAGCGAGAGGTCGTTGCCGCACCACTGCAAGGCGAGCAGGGCCCCGACGCCGGCCGAAGGCAAGGTGGACAGGATGGTGATGGGATGGATCAGGCTTTCGTAGAGCATCCCCAACACGACATAGACCGTGATCAAGGCCGCGGCCAGCAGCACCGGCATGTTGGCCAGCGAATCCTTGAAGACCCGCGCCGTCCCTTGGAAGCTCCCTTGGACGCTCGAGGGCATGCGCAGCTCCTCCTTGGCCTGCTCGATCAGCTCGGTGGCCTGGCCCAACGAAACCCCGGGGGCGAGGTTGAACGAGATCGTCACGGCCGGGAATTGGCCCTGGTGATTGACCGACAAATAAGCGTTGCTGGGGACGAAGCGGGCGACGCTGGCCAGCGGCACCTGCTGGCCCGTCGCCGACTTGACGTAGATTTTGCGCAGGGCGTCCGGCTCCAACTGGTAGCGCGGAGCGACCTCGAGGATGACGTGATGCTGGTTGTAACGCTTGTAGAGGGTCGAGACCTGTCGTTGGCCAAAGGCGTCGTAGAGGGTGTTGTCGATGGCCACGGGCGACACCCCCAGCCGGGCGGCGGCGTCGCGGTCGATGACGACGTTGGCCTGCAGCCCGGCGGTCAACTGGTCGCTGCTCACGTCCCGGAGCTGCGGGATGGAGCGCAGCTTCTCCACCAAACGGGTGGACCAGTCGTTGAGGTCCCCCAGGTCCGCCGCTTGCAGGGCGTATTGGTATTGCGCCTTGCCCAAGCGCCCGCCCATGCGGATGTCCTGCACCGGCTGGAGGAAGAGGGTCACCCCTTCCATCCCCATCAGTTGGCGGCGGAGCCGGCCAATGACCTGGTCCACGCTCACCTTGCGCTCGCGCAGCGGTTTGAGGCTGATGAACATCCGCCCGTTGTTCATGGTCCCACCACCGCCCGAGCCGATGAACGAGCCGAGGGTGTCCACGGCGGGATCGGCCAAGACCCGCCGGGCCACCTTCTCCTGGAGCTGGGCCATGGCGGCAAAGGAGACGTCCTGCCGCGCCTCGGTAATGCCGATCATCAGGCCGGTGTCTTGTTGCGGGAAGAAGCCTTTGGGGGTGGCCGCGTAGAGCCAGAGGGTGGCGAAGAAGGTGGCCACGGCGATGAGCAGCACGAGCGCCTGGTGGCGCAAGACCCAGCGCAAGCCGTGCTCGTAACCCCGCAACAGCCAGTGAAAGCCCCGTTCGCTGGCGCGGTAGATGCGGCCCGGCCGCCCGTAGGTGCTCTCGGCCCGCAGAAAGCGCGAGCAGAGCATCGGCGTCAGGGTCAGGGAAATGACCCCCGAAACCAGGATCGCCAGGCTCAAGGTGACCGCGAACTCATGGAACAGGCGGCCCGTGAGGCCCCCCATGAACAGCAGGGGGATGAAGACCGCCACCAGCGAGGTGCTCATCGAGACCACCGTAAAGCCGATCTGGCGCGCCCCGCGCAACGCGGCGGGCATCGGAGCCTGCCCTTCCTCAATGAAGCGATAGACGTTCTCGATCACCACAATGGCGTCATCGACCACAAACCCGACCGAGATGGTGATGGCCATCAGGGAAAGGTTATCGAGGGTGTAGTGGAGCAGGTACATGCAGCCCAGGGTCCCCGCAATTGCCAGCGGCACCGTGATGCTGGCGATGAAGGTGGGCCAGAACCGCCGCAGAAACACAAAGATCACCATCACCACCAGGCTGATGCTCAGCAACAGGGAGAACTGCACGTCGTTGACCGAGGCGCGAATCGTCGTGGTCCGATCGCTGATCTGCGTGATCTTGATGGCCGGGGGCAGCCATTTCTGAATCTGCGGCAGCACCGCGCGGATGCGTTCGACCGTCTCGATCACGTTGGCCCCCGCCTGCTTGAAGATGATGACCAGCACCGCCTTCTTGGTGCCGTTCCACCCCGCCACTCGCGTGTTTTCCACCCCGGCAATCACCCGGCCCAGGGCCTGAAGTTTGACCGGCACCCCGCCCCGTTGAGCGAGGATCAGGGACTGATAGGCCAGCGGATCGAAAAGCTGATCATTGCTCCCCACCATGTAGGAGAGGGCGTCGCCGTCGAAGCTGCCCTTGGGCAGGTCCACGTTCACCTGGGCCAGCAAGGTCCGCACGTCCTCCAGCGTGAGCCCGGTCGCCGCCAGCGCCGCCGGATCCACCTGGACGCGGACGGCGGACTTCTCGGCGCCGCTGATCAACGCTTGGCTGACGCCCTCGACCTGGCTGAGGCGTTGGCCCACGATCTCGTCGGCGTACTCGAAGACCGTCGTGGGCGGCATGGTGTCGGCGGTCATGGCCAGGACCATGATCGGGGCGTCGGCCGGATTGACTTTGTGATAGGTGGGCGGGCCGGGCAAATCCAGCGGCAGGTCCGGCAAGGAAGCGGTGATGGCCGCCTGCACGTCGCGGGCGGCCCCGTCGATGTTCCGATCCAGGTCAAACTGGAGCGTGATCGACGTGCCCCCCAAGGTGCTAATCGAGGTGATCTCCGTGACGCCGGAGATTTGCCCCAGGCGTTTCTCCAGCGGGGCCGCCACGGCCGAGGCCATCGTGGCCGGATCGGCCCCCGGCAGCCCGGCATAGACCGAAACCACCGGATAATCCACCCGCGGGATGGGGGCCACGGGTAGAAAGCGGTAGGCCACCACGCCCAACAGAAACAAGCCCATCGCCAGCAACGACGTCCCCACCGGGCGGTGGATGAACGGCTCGGAGATGCTGGCGGTCTGGCCGATCTTCATGGGGTACGGGGCCCCGCTCTCCACCCCCGGCGGCGGAGCGCCGAGGCGCGCGCCGGGGCGTTGAGGCGACAGAGGCGATACATGCCGAGCAGAGGCGACGCCGCGGCGCTCAGACCGCCGGACTGCTGCCGTGCGGCAGCGGGGCCGGCGCCTCCGCCGGCAAACCAAGGCTGGCGCGCTTGCGCCGCGTCCAGGCGCCAAAACGGTCCAGGTACAGATAAATCACGGGCGTCGTGTAAAGGGTCAGGAACTGCGAGAGGAGCAGGCCGCCGACGATGGAAATGCCCATGGGCCGGCGCAGCTCCGAGCCCGTGCCGCGCTCCAGGGCCAAGGGCAACGCCCCAAGCAGCGCCGCCATCGTCGTCATCATGATCGGGCGGAACCGGAGCAAGCAGGCCCGGTAGATCGACTCCTCCGGCGACAACCCCTCGGTGCGCTCGGCCTCGAGGGCGAAATCGATCATCATGATCGCGTTCTTCTTCACGATCCCGATCAGCAGGATGATCCCGATCAGGGCGATGAGCGACAGGTCGGTGCGGCACAGGAGCATCGCCACCAGCGCGCCCACCCCCG
>JAJXTA010000100.1 GCA_021784265.1 bacterium
CGGCCGAGTTTCTGATGGGACCGCAGTTGGGCAACAACCTGGTCAATTTGGGGATCTACGGTGAAGTCGAGCAAGCGATGAAGAGCCTGGGTTTGGAGCTGGAGGAATTGCTCGAGCAGGAAGAGGAACCCGGCCTGGGCAATGGCGGCCTGGGCCGCCTGGCCGCCTGTTACCTGGATTCCTTGGCCACGTTGGGCGTGCCCGGGATCGGCTATGGGATCCGCTACGAGTTCGGCATTTTCGATCAGGCCATCCGCGATGGTTGGCAGACCGAGGTGACCGACAAATGGCTGCGGCTGGGCAACCCCTGGGAGATCCCGCGGCCCGAGATCGTGTTCGACGTCAAGCTGGGTGGCTACACCGAGCGGTATGAGGACCGCGGCGCCACGCGGGTGCGGTGGATTCCGCATCGACTGGTGCGCGGCATGGCCTACGACACGCCGGTTGTGGGCTACAAGACCAACACGGTGAACCTCCTCCGGCTCTGGAAGGCCGAGGCGGCCGAGTCCTTCGATTTTCAGGCCTTTAACACGGGCGATTACTACGGGGCGGTGATGGACAAGATGGTCTCGGAAAACATCACCAAGGTGCTCTACCCGAACGACGAGTCGCCGCAGGGCAAACAATTGCGGCTCCAGCAACAGTTCTTTTTCGCCTCCTGTGCCCTCCAGGACATGCTGCGGATGTACTTCCAGCGGGCGGCGGACCTCGAGGGGCTGGCCCAGAAGTGGGTGGTGCAGCTCAACGACACGCACCCGGCCATCGCGGTGGCGGAGCTGATGCGCCTGTTGGTGGACGACCACGCGGTGGGGTGGGAGCGCGCCTGGGAGATGACGCAACAGATTTTCGGCTACACCAACCACACGTTGATGCCCGAGGCCCTCGAGCGCTGGTCGATCCCGCTCTTCGGCGGGCTCCTGCCCCGCCACCTGGAGATCATTTACGAGATCAACCACCGGTTCCTCGCGGCGGTGCGGGTGCGTTTCCCCGGCGAGGACGAGCGGGTGCGCCGGATGTCGTTGATCGATGAGAGTGGGGAGCGCTACGTGCGCATGGCTAACCTCGCCTCGGTGGGCAGCCATGCCATCAACGGCGTGGCCAAACTCCATAGCGACCTGCTCAAACAAGGCGTGTTGCGTGACTTCTATGAGTTCAGCCCCGAGAAGTTCACCAACGTCACCAACGGCGTCACCCCGCGCCGCTTTGTGGCGTTGAGCAACCCCCGCCTCACCGCCCTGATCACCAGCAAGGTCGGCGAGCGCTGGGTCAAACACCTCGAGGACCTCCGCCAGCTCGAACCGTGCGCGGAGGACCCCGGCTTTCGGCAGGAATGGCGGGCGATCAAACGCCAGAACAAGACCGTTCTGGCCGAGTTGATTCGCCACCGCACCGGGATCGTCGTCAACCCCGATTCGCTCTTCGACATTCAGGTCAAGCGCCTGCATGAGTACAAGCGCCAGCATCTGAATCTGCTGCACATCGTCACCCTCTACAACCGCCTGCGGCGCCAGCCGGACCAGGAGATCACCCCGCGCACCTTCATTTTCGGGGGCAAAGCCGCCCCGGGCTATTACATGGCCAAGCTGATCATCAAATTGATCAACTCGGTGGCCGAGGTGGTCAACCAGGACGCCGCCGTGCGCGACCGGCTCAAGGTGGTGTTCCTCCCCAACTTCAACGTCAAGAGCGCCCAGAAGGTCTATCCGGCGGCCGAACTGTCGGAGCAGATTTCGACCGCGGGCAAGGAGGCTTCCGGCACGGGCAACATGAAGTTCGCCCTGAACGGGGCCTTGACCATCGGGACGCTGGACGGGGCCAACGTCGAAATCCGCGAGCAGGTGGGGGCGGAGAACTTCTTCCTGTTCGGGCTGACGGCGCCGGAGGTGCAGGCCTGGAAGGCGCGGGGCTATCGGGCGCGCGACCTCTATGAGGCGAGCGAGCCGCTGAAGGAGATCTTCGACCAGCTTTACTCGGGGTTTTTCTCCCCGGGCAATCGGGGTCTGTTCACGCCGCTAGCGGATGCCCTGCTGCATCATGATGAGTACATGCTGCTGGCTGATTACAGCGCCTATATCGCCTGCCAGGACCGCGTGGCCGAGGCCTACCGCGACTCGGAACAGTGGACGCGGATGTCGATTCTGAACGTCGCGCGCATGGGCTATTTCTCCTCGGATCGCGCCATTCAGGAGTACTGCGAGCACATTTGGAAGGCCAAGCCGGTGGCCATCGACGTGCAGTAGGGCCCCGAGGGGCCGCGCGGTCAAAAGTCCGGCCCTTTGATTAACGCCGTGGTGTGCACCGAGAGCCACCAGGCGTCCAGGTCGTTCGGCACGTTGATGTTCGCGCCGGTGAAGACCTTGGTGCGCCGGTCGAGCCACTTGTGAACCTCCGAATGGGCGTCGCCGAAGGCCAAGCCACACGCCCCGTTGTGGTAGGAGCCGGGGATATCAATGAGTTTCCAGATCGGGGGCTGCTGCGGGCCCACGGTGGCGAAGGCGGCGTCGTTGATGCTTTGCTCGTTCTCGTCCAGGATCATGAAGGTGCTCGAAGGCCCGGGGCGGACCATGTCCGTAAACTTGGCGAAACAGTACCAGGTTTTGTTGGCGGTGTGACCGAGGTTGCCGTCCAGCCAGGGGCCATCGACGGGCGAGTGCCCACCCTTGTACGGGTTGGTGCCGCAGGCCTGGCTCAACGACACGCTGCGGGCCGCCGGGACCCGCTGGCCCTTCTGGCTCGGGTTGCCGCCTTGGTAGAGGCCGGTCCGCTTGTCCGCGGGGCAATGGTAGATGCCCACCGCCGGCCCCGTATAAGGATAGAGCATGGCGCGGGTCGGGTCCTTGAGGATGTCGGGATTGAATTCGTCCGCCGCGCCGATGGCGACATCGCCGCCCACCCAGTTATAATTCGGGGTGGTGTTGGCATCGGGCGGGTTGGGCGGCAGGTAATCCGTGTAGTCGTGGGAGTACATGGTCATCGCCTTGATCAACTGGCTGGTGTTGTTCATGCAGAAGATCCCCTGCGACTTGGCTTTGGCCTTCGACAACGCGGGGAGCAACATCCCGGCCAGGATGGCAATGATGGCGATGACCACCAGCAGCTCGATCAGGGTGAACCCAGGCCGGGCGGCGCGCCGGCGGGGATTAGCGTGTTTGAGCATGAGCATCAGCCGACAAGCTGTCTCCCGGACGCGGCCGGGCGGACGGGCTTGACTGGGCTTACCCCTACGCCACCTCAGGCGGTTGGGCAAGTGTGTTTTGGCCCGCACAGCCAGGCCCGAAACCTCGCCGCCTCGGCCTCGCCCCGCCCGCGGGGTGGATCGGGCCGCGCCCGTCAGCGGGCCGGCCCATGATAACGGTCAGGGGAAGACGACGTGAATGATGACACTCTTGCCGCTCGTTGCGCCGCCGTTGCCGGTCACCATCAGCGTGGCCGTGAAATCCCCGGGCGCGACGTAGGTGTGACTGGGGTTTTGCGCTGAACTGTCGGGCAAGCCGTCGCCGAAGCTCCAATCCCAGGCAGTGACGGTGCCGGTGGACTGGTCGGTGAACTGGACCGCCAGCGGCGCGTTGCCCGAGGTCGGGTTGGCGGTGAAGTTGGCGGTGGGCGGTGGCGGCGGGGGAGTGTTGGCTTGGACGGCGGCGCTTTTGCTGCTGGTGGTTCCGCCGCCGCCGGTGACCGTCAAGGTCACGGTGAAGGTGCCGGCGTTGGTGTAGGTGTGGGAGGGATTCTGTGCCGAGGCGTCCGGGGACCCGTCACCGAACCTCCAATCCCAGGCAGTGACGGTGCCGGTGGACTGGTCGGTGAACTGGACAGTCAGCGGCGCGTTGCCCGAGGATGGGTTGGCGGTGAAGTTGGCGGAGGGCGACGATGGCGACGGCGACGGGGTCGCGGCCGTGAGGGCGCGGAACAGGTTGGGCCGTCCCCCAGTGATGGTCTTGCCCTGCAAGGCCGCCACTGGAACCGTGTTGCTCAAGACCCGCTGAAGGATCTGCTGATAGTTCTCCTCCGCATAGTGGGCCCAGACCACGGCAAATACGCCCGAGACGTTGGCGGCCGCCATCGACGTGCCGCTCATCGCCACGTAACTGCTGTCATTCTGGTTGTAGGTGGAGAAAACGTCCTCCCCCGGCGCCCCGAGCTGGACGCTGTGTGCTCCGTAGTTGGAGAAGGACGACAGTTGATCGCCGCGGTCGGTGGCGGCGACCGCGACCACATTGTCCAAGTCCGTATAGCTGGCGGGATAGATGGCGTTGGGACCATCGTTGTCATTATGGGAGTTGCCGCAGGCGGCAACGAAGATCATGCCGGCGTCGCGCGCGCTGGCGATGGCGTCATGAAGGGCGGCGGACTTGAAGGTGGTCGTGCCCCAACTGGCATTGAGGATTTTGGCGCCGTGGGTGCGGGCGTAATCGATGCAGGTGATGGCGTCGGAAATCGTTCCATTGCCCTGGGCATCGAGGAACTTGCACTCCATCATTTGCGCCGTCCAGGCGACGCCGACGGTGCCGACCGAGTTGTTGCCCACGGCGCCGATCGTTCCGCTCAGATGCGTGCCGTGACCGTAGTCGTCCCACGGATCGTTGGTGCCGGTGATGGTATTGATCCCGTGGTTGGTGCTGCCGGGCTGGGTCCACAGGTTCGCGGCCAAATCCTCGTGGGTGTACCGGACGCCGGTGTCGATGACCGCGACGATGACGTTGGTGGCCGTGTATTGGACGTTCCAACCGTCCGGAGCGTCCACATCGGCGCCGGGGGTGCCGCCGTATTGGCCGACGTTGTGAAGGTTCCACATGTCGCCGTTGGCATAGCGGAAGTCGTTCGGGGTGAGCAGCAGTCGCACGGCGTAGTCCGCCTCCGCGTACGCGACGAGCCCGCTTTGCTGGTAGAGGGTCACGATGGCCGGGGCCGTTTTGCCCGCGGGCAGTTGGAGCACCTCAAGGCCGCCGATGGCGGGAAACACCTGGAGCACCTGGGTGCCCAGCGTCGCATTGAGAGCGGTCAGGTCCACACCCAGCCGGGGTTTGACCAGCACGCGGTCGGGGCGAAACCCGCCCGGATCAAGGGTGATGGTTCCGGAGCTCGGCCGGTCGCGCCCGAGGCGTGCCCGGTAGAACCGCGGGTTAAGCTCGGGGAAACGAGGGTCGATGAAGTCAAACGCGCCGTCGCCGGCGGTCAGGTTGGTCGTGAGGGAAACCCAGAGCCGCAGGTCGGCGGAGACCTCGAGGGCGTAGGGAGTGAACGGCATGCCCTGGAGGTGCAACTGGAACTGAGGGATCGCGCCGCTGGCCGGCGGGTTGACCTCAGCGGTAAGTTGCGGAGCCCACGGGGCGGCCAGGGGCAGGGAAGCGGGAGAGGCGGTTGTGCCCTGGCCGTGCACGGTCACGCCCACGAGCCAGAGACCGCAGAATAGAGTCGCGCGATTCACGTTCGTCATTCCGTCCGGAGCGTTCGCCCCGGAACGGTGCGCACAATATGCCGCGTTGCCCGGCGAGGAGCAGCGGGGTGCAACCCGCAAGTCCAAGGGCGAAACCTCCCGGACGTGCTGGGTCAATGACCCCAGCCGCCGCCTCGAGTCCGCGTTGCCCCAGGTCGATCACCCCTCGCCGAGTCCGGCAGATCAGGTCCGCGGCGGGGTGGCCGCCGACTCGCGCGACGACGCCGGCCTCACTCCGTTGTCGGCGCCACCACCTGGAGGGCGCTTACCGGATACCACCCGGCGGGAGCGGCGCCGGCGATGGCTAAGCGGACGGCCGGCTGTCCGTCCTGCGGATCGACCACCCCCAGGCTTACCACGTAACGCCCGGGGCCGATCCCCTTGGCCAGCTTGAGCGACAGGTCGGTCCGGTGGGTGCCGGGCAACCAGCCGCGAATCGAGTGCGTGCTCGTCTGGAGGATCGGGGGGTCAGTGGGTGCGTCGGCGCGGGTGAGGCGCGCGGCCACCCGGTAATCCCGGTAAGGGGGAGCCACGCCCACGTTCTCCCAGACCACCGTGAGGTCCACCGGGTTGCCGGGACGGGCCGTCGGCGCGTGTTCGACGCGCCGGATGACCAGACGGTAGCCCAAATGCCGCAGCAACCGCTCGACGGCCGGGCGCGTCCCCGGGGGGATCGGTGCCGACTTGTTATTCACGTAGCTGGCGTGGCAGGCCAGGGCGTAATCGAAGATGTGACCGAGGTCCCAGCCTTCTTGTTGCCACTTGCGCATGTCCCAGCAGGTCTCGAAGGCGACGGGGGCGGTTCTCCAGGCCGCCTGGGCCCCCGTCGTTGCCAACTGCTGCGGGTAGAAGTTCTCCATGTGGTTCCAGGTTTTGGAGAAACCCCCCATATCGCCCAGGCAGTCCGCGCGCCACCCGTAGCCTGTCGTGACGGCTCGGGCCATGCCTTCGGCGCTGCCGATGAGCATGACTTTGCTGGTCCGCGGGAAGGCGTTGCACCACGCGTCGATGATCGCCAGACGGAGTTCCAACGCGGGCAGGGGGACCGGCCTGCCGGTGGCCACGGCCTCGGTCCCGCTCATGTGCCACTCGCCCCAGAGACCCACCGAGCCGATGTCCACCAGGTCCAGGTCCGGCTGCCCGTCGTAATGCGCCCCCAACTCCCGGATCAGCCGGTCGTGCGCCCGCGTGAAGAGCGGGTCGGCGAAGTCCGGGACCCAGTGCTTGGCGCCGCCGTAGGTGAACTCGACGCCTTTGGCGCCTTGGTCCTTGAGCCACGCGGGCACATCCAGGTATTGGCTGGAACCGGTGCACATGACGCGGAAGGCCAGTTTCTGGCCGGCGCGGTGGGCGTGCGCCAAGAGGGCGTCGAACTTGCCGAAGTCAATCCGGCCATCCGCGGGCTCGAGTTCGCGCCAGTAAAAGCGGAAGTAGGCGCTGGCGCTGGGGAGGCCCTGGAGATTCTGGTCTTCATCGGCGAACCGCTGAAACGTCTGCCAGCCCATCCCGGGATTGGCGAGGAGCGCCTCGGTTTCGCGGGGTTCGACCGTGACGCGCCCGGCGCCGGGCGCGCCCCGCGCAACGAAGCCGAGCGCCAGGGAGATGACGAGGAGCCCGGCGAAGCTACGAACCCACGGCCTGCGGCGTTGCACGCCTCCGGTTCTGGGCCGGTTTCCCGCCCAAGGCAAGTCGCGCCTACCGGACGGGCCGCGCCTCAGCGCCATTCCTTCACCTTGAGATTGCGGAACTCGATGCGGTATCCCTCGCCCTCCAGACCGACCCGGCCCTGGGCTTGGCCGCACTCCGTGAATTGACAGGTGACGGCGCCATTGACCCAGAGCGTCAACGTCGGCCCGCGCGCCGTCACTTCGAGGACATTCCACTCGCCCGCCGGCTTGACGCGCATGTCGGTGACCTGTTTGGCCAGGTTGAAGAAATGATTCTTGCCGGCCGGCGTCGGCGTGACCCCGAAGAGGTAGCCATCTTTGGCGTCGCCAAACTGGGCTTGATGCCAGATCGCCCCATCGGGGGAGTTGCGCACATAGGCGCCGCTGTTATAGCCGGTCTTGCCCGCAATCTTGGTATAACGACACTCGAAATGGAAGATGATGTCCCCGTAGGCGTGGTCGTAGAGCAGCATGTCGTGCCCGCCATCGCCGTCGCACACCAGCCGGTGCTTCTCGGTGTCCACGTGCCACTGGGCGCGGCCGAGCTTGCCGCTGGGCGGGACCGGGACGCGGTACCAGCCGTGGAGATCGGGCGAGGGCATGATGTCCCGCCAGCCGGTGGGATCGGATTCCAGCGCGCTGGGGCTCTCCGCGGCCCGGGCTGGGGATTGGGGGAGCGCTCCGACCAGCGCGCTCACAAGCAGGGCGGCGCCCAGCGTGGGCCGGAGAAGGGCCAGGCGGCGGCGCGACACGGACGATACGTTGTCAGGCATGCGGCAACCTACCGGCCCGAGCCCGTCGTCGGCAAGTCCGCCGAACGACGTGTCGTCGGGCTGGACTGCCCGCCAGCGGGGCGATCACCCGCCACTCCTCCGGGGTGAGGCAGACCCGGTCTGCCAGGCCACGGAGCCAGAGGCTCCGTACCGCCGGTTGGGAAACCGGCGCTCGAAGGCGGCCGCCTATGCCGCCAACGCCTTTTGTGTCCGGCTCTGCGCGGCGCGCTTGCGTTGGGTCTCGTCGAGAATGCGCT
>JAJXTA010000101.1 GCA_021784265.1 bacterium
GCGGCCAATTCGAGTTCCTGGATCAGCGATTGGAGGGATTTGGTGCGATTGGGCGAGGGGGCGGCCCCGAGGTTGATGAGGTAGCCCGTGTGGCCGAACACGCTCGCCAGCTTGCCGCCCGCGCGCTCCCGGGCGAAGGCGGCGCACTCGGCGGGAGCCAGGGGCCGGCCCAGCCATTGCATGTTGTTCTTGACGAAGATCTGGACCACCTCGCAGCCGATGGTTCTCCCCCGTTCGAGGGCCTTCCACGCGCCCCCGCCGGCGGGCATGTGTGCGCCGAAGAGCATTCGGGACGGGAGCATGGCCGAAAAAGGCCGGGGCGACAACCCGGCGTTTGGGGGCGGTTTGACACGGGCGGAAGCGGCTCGTACTGTGAGCCATGCGAAGCGTGGTGGAGAATCTGAAGCGGCGGTGGCGCCGGGTAGCGCCCCGCCGAGAGCGGCTGGGGCGCGCCCTGCTCGGGGCTGCGCTTGCCTGCGGGTTGCTGACCGGGTGCGTGTCGGCGCGCAAGCGCCAAGTGTATCTCCAAGAGATCGGCGGCCACGGGGTCTCCCCCACGGTGATGGCCAAGGTCGAGCGGCTCCATCGCCTGAGTCTGGCGGAGGTCGAGCAACTGGCCACCAACGGCGTGCCTGAACCGACGATTGTCAGCTACCTGAAAGACACCCACGCGGTCTATCACTTGCGGGTGGCGGACATCGACCGTCTGCGGGCCGAGCATGTGAGCAAGGACCTCATCGACTTTCTGCTGGCCACCCCGACCCTCTACAGCCCGCCAGCCTACTACTACGCGCCCCCTTATCCGATGAACCCGTACTACCCCTACGATCCGTTCTTCTACCCTTACTGGGGACCGATCGTCGTTCCGTTCGACTCGCGTCCCTACTGGGGTAACCCGTACTGGGGCGGGCGCTTCTCCCATTATGGTGAGCCGCCGCCCATGCCGGGGGGCGGCCGGAGCCGACCTCGGGTGGACGCGACGCCGCACACCCGCTCGCGGCCTTAGCCGGGGGCCGGACCGGGGCTCAGGGGCGAGACCCCGTTGACCACATTCTCCAGGGGCTCGCCCCGCACGGCCCCGCGGGCGATGCGGGCGGAGATTTGCCGCATCTCGCGTTTGGCTTCCCGGCTGCAGAAGGCCGCGTGACAGGTCACGATCAGGTTGGGGGTGGCGGCGTCAGCGGCGCTCTGGAGCGGTTCGTCTTCCACCACGTCCAGGCCGGCCCCGGCCAAGCGCCCCTCGCGGAGGGCGGCGAGGATGGCCGCTTTGTCAATAATGGCGCCCCGCGCGGTATTGACCACGAACGCGGTCGGCTTGAGCAGGCTGAGTTCCCGCGCCCCGAGCAGATGGCGGGTTTCCTGGTTGAGGGGACAATGGAGAGTGAGGACATCGACCCGCCGCAGGAGGTCGTCCAGGGTGCGAGCGCGGTTGAGAGCCAGGGCTTTTTCGACACCGTTGGGCAGGTAGGGGTCGTGAAACCAGACTTGGAAGCCGAAGGCCTTCGCCCGGAGGGCGGCGGCGGTGCCAATGCGCCCCAAGCCGACGATTCCGAACGTCAACTCGCGCAGGCGGCGCAAGCGGCCCTCGACCTCCGGGCGAATCGCCCAACCCAACTGTTTGGCCTCGCGATCCAAGGGAAACAACTGCCGGCAGAGCGCCAACGTCAGAGCCAGGGCGTGGTCCGCCACCTCCTCGGTGCCATAGTCCGGCACGTTGCAGACGGCGATGCCCCGCTGGCGCGCCGCGGTCAAGTCCACCGAGTCAAAGCCCACGCCGTTGCGGATGAGCGCCCGGCACCGCCGCAGCCGCCCCAGTCCCACGGCGGTGATGGGGGTGTTATGCCACACGATCAACGCGCGGGCCTCGGTCACGGCCTCGGGAAAATCGGCATCGCTGGCGCACACGTATCGCCGCACCTCGGCGGCGTCGCCCACGACCTCCTGCTCGATCGTTGGTCCCGCCTCGCTCAAGGGCGACGTCGCCCAGTCGATCACCGCCACTAACGGTTTGTCACTCATGCCTACGCCAAGTTCGAATGGCCACTACTGACCCGTACGCACGCCCCCGGCGCAAGCTTATTCTCACGGCGGGCCCCGGCGAAAAGGTGGGACTTAGGTTGCCTTCAGGGAGTCCGCCCGCATAATACGGGCCTGCGGCACGGCCAACGTGCCTGTGGAATCCGCCAACGCCTATGCCAGTGGAACGCGCCGCGTGGAAACTCAACCGCCTGGGGGAGGTGAGGGGAGAGCTTTGGGGAGGATTTGCGGCGTTGTTGGTCGCCGTGCCTTCGTCGATTGCCTACGGGATCGCCATCTACACCGTGCTGGGCGCGAGCTACGTTGGGCAGGGGGCCATCGCGGGGCTGCTGGGGGCGATCGTCATGGGCATCGTGGCCCCGCTGACGGGAGGCGCGCCCCGCTTGATTTCGGCGCCGTGCGCCCCCGCGGTGCCGATCATGGCCGCGCTCGGCGCCGCGCTGGTGGCGGGCCAGCGGAGCGGTGTGGGACCACTGTCACCGAGCCAGGTGCTGGTCTTGTGGCCGTTGGCCACGCTGTTGACCGGGGCCCTGCAACTGCTCTACGGGGCCCTCGGGGGTGGCCGGCTGATCAAATACATTCCCTTCCCCGTCGCCTCGGGCTACTCGAGCGGAGTGGGGGTGTTGATGGTTTTAGACCAGGCACCCAAGCTGCTCGGGCTGCCGCGGGGGACACCCCTGTGGGCCGGGATCGCCGCGCCGGGATCCTGGGCCTGGCCGGGGGTGGTGGTGGGCTTAGTGACCATCGGGGTGATGCTCGGCGCGCCGCGCCTGACCAAGGCCCTCCCGCCGTCGATCCTTGGGGTGCTGGCCGGGGTGGCCACCTACTTCGCCTGGGGCGCCTTCGCGCCCGGGCTCCTGCACTTCGAACACAACCGGCTCATCATCGGCCAAGTGGCCGGGGGTGTGGGCGCGGTGGTCGGGAGTGTTGGGGAGCAGTGGCGCGCGCTGGGCGGTTTGCGCTGGGCGGAGCTGGAGGTGGTGCTCGTGCCGGCCGTGACCCTGTCGGTCCTGCTGTCGATTGACACGCTCAAGACGGTGGTGGTCATCGACACCCTGGGCCGGTCGCGGCACGATTCGGACCGGGAGTTGCGGGCGCAAGGGTGTGCCAACCTGGCCGCGGCCCTGGTTGGAGGCGTGCCCGGCTCGGCGCCTTTGGGGCCGGCGCTGATCAATGTCAACAGCGGCGGCCGGACCAACTGGTCCGGCTTGTTCGAAGGGTTCTTGGCCCTGGGCACGCTGGTGTTGTTGGGCTCGCTGATCGGCTGGGTGCCCATCGCCACCCTGGCGGGCATTTTGATCGTCGTGGCGTGCCGCATGGTCGATTGGGGCAGCTTGCAGCTTGTGCGCCAGCGGTCCACGGTGCTGGATTTTGGGGTCAGTCTGATGGTGGTGGTGGTGGCCGTCGGGTGGGGGCTGGTCATCGCCACGGGCGTGGGGTTGGGGCTGGCGGTCCTGCTCTTCATCCGGGAGCAGATGCGCGGTTCGGTGATCCGGCGCAAAGTCTATGGCCACCAACTCTCCTCCAAACGGCACCGGCTGCCGCCCGAGCGTGAGGTCTTGCGCCGCGACGGTCCTCGCACCTGTGTCTGCGAGCTTCATGGCAACCTCTTCTTCGGCACCACCGACCGCCTCTTTACGGAGTTGGAGTCGGACCTCCAACAGTGCCGCCATCTCTTGTTGGACCTCCGCCGGGTGCAATCGGTGGATTACACCGCGGCCCACCTGCTGGAGCAGTTCGAGGCCCTGCTGACGGCGCGCCAGGCCTATTTGGTGTTTGCCCAGCTCCCCAATCACCTGCCTACCGGGCGGGACTTGGCGGCCTACTTCAGCCAACTGGGCTTGGTGAACCCGACCCGGAATGTTCGTCTCTTCGACTCCATGGATGAGGCTCTGGAATGGGCCGAAGACCAACTCTTGGCGGCCGCGGGCGTGGCGGAGGCCGGGGCCGAGGCACCCCTGGAGCTGACGCACTTCGACCTGCTCCGGGAATTCGACAGCGACCACACCCTGGCCGCGCTGCGTTCCTGTTTGCGGGAACAGACGTTCGCGGCCAACCAAACCATTTACCGCGCGGGTGACCACGGGGACGAGTTGTACCTGATCCGCCGCGGCTTGGTCCGGATCCTCCTGCCCGCCGCGCCCGGACGCCATTTGCTGATCGCCACCTTCGGTCCTGGGGCCTTCTTTGGCGACATGGCTTTTCTGGACGCGCGTGTGCGGTCGGCGGACGCGGTCGCGTTGACAGCGACGGACCTCTTGGTCTTGTCGCGCGCGGCGTTCAACCAACTCTCGATCGCGCACCCGGTGCTGGGGGCGAAGATGTTCGCGCGCCTGGCCCGCGCGCTGGCGATCCGCTTGCGGGACACCGACGAGGAGTTGCGCTGGTTGCAGGAGTCGTGAACCGGGCTAGCGCTCGGCCTGAGCGAGCCGGATCAAGCCAAAGAAGGTGTACGGGTCCACCACCTCGACCGGCGCGTCCGCGCCCTGTTCCCGCAGCCGGTGTGACAAGGCGCTGTACCAGCTCGGCGGTTTGAGAATACTCCGCGCCCACAGGAACGCGGGGCGGCCCTGGGCCGCGTGCGCCGCCTGGAGGACGACCGTGGCGGCGGCTTCGACCGCATCGGGCAGGTCCCGCTCCGGACAGCTCGGCACGCCGGCATGCAGCCCCGGCCCGGCATCAAAGTGGGTGCCGAAACCGTCGGGACTGAAGGGGCGCAAGGCGGCGTACTCGGCCTCGGTCGTGGCGCCGCTGGCGCCGTCGAGGACAAAGCCCGTGATCGTCATGTCCCATCGCGCGTAGTAGGGCCGGCAATGCGCCACCCACGCCGCCAAGCCGGAGGGGAGGGTGGAGTCGGGTCGGCGCGTTAAGCCGTGCATGTTGAGGTAGCCCGCACCGGAATCGCCGGTGACGAAATAATCGTTCGTCGTGGCCCGGGCGTACGCGTAGCGCAGGGCAGGAGCGGCGCGATCGGCCAGGTTCGGGTCCAACGCCCACGCCAGGGGCACTTGGCCGCGGGCCGGGTCACGGAAAAACGCCGGGATCGCCTTGTAGAGCCACGCCGGGGAATCGTAATCGCCGACATAGTGGGCCACAAAGAGCTTCGGCGCCACGTGGCCGCCGGGCGTGAGATAACCCCGCTCCATCCATTGCCGGCGGCTCAAGCGCGGGGCCGGCTGCGAGTAACGCCCCGCCAAGGGATAATGCTGATAAAACGAGGCGTTGGCCATCGCCCCGGGGCCAGCCGCATCGGCCTCCATGTAGCCGTTGAATTGGGAGATGAGCCGAGCGTATTCCCATTCCGTGGGCACGCCCTCGTGTTTGCCCGCCCCGCCATGGGTAGTGTACTTAAAGGGCCAGGGCGTGAACCCACCTACCTTGATCACGCCACCCCGCGCCCGGTCGTAGAGGGCGCGCATGACGGTCAGCAAGGTTTGGCGGTCCAGACCCAGCGGCTGGGTCGGATCATCGTTCGGCGGCTCGTCGCCCCAGGGCGACAAGTCGAAGAAAAAGGCCCGGTGCGCAATGAAGTAATCGTGGTTGGAGAGGGTGTGGAGGTCCGGCGGGCCTTGCCAGGGCTGCTTTAACCAGGAGGCGTCCACGTAATAGGCGGCAAAGCCCGGGGCGCAGCGGCCGGTGCGGACGTAGCGCGCCAGCGCCCAGCGGTAGGCGTCCACTTTGGGGCTGCCGCTGGAGGGGGCGTCGCTGTCCGGGAGCCGCCCCTGGCCGGTGAATCTGGGAGAACCGTCGGGATGCACCAGCCACAGTTTGACCGGCAGGTGGAGGTGGCTGGTCAGGAGGGTGAAGAGCGCGGCGGGGCGCGGGTCGAAACGCACTGGCAGGAGTCGTTCGCAGCCGGCGACGGTGGAGGCGATGTCCGCCGTGGCGGGCACGGACGGATCATACACCACCAAGCCAGCGAACTCCCCCGCGAACACGCGGAGCGCGGCCTCCAGGTTAGCCAGCGGCTCCGCGGGCACGGTCTTGAGCCAGCCGTCCTCCCCGCGTAGCCAGTCCCACCAGAATTGGTCCGTTTCGACGCCAAATCCATCGCAATAGAAGAGATACAGGCGGGGTTGGTCCCGGTTGACCAACCCCTGGAGGGCGGCCAACAGATGCAAGGTGTCCCACGCCCGGACGGCTTGGTCAGGCTGGTGGAGGTCCACATTACGGAGCGTCCGAGCGTCGTAGGTATAGATCACCGCCGGTAGGCGCGGCGGCGGTGGGGTGGCGGCCGGTACCGCTACGGTGGCGGTTTTGATTAGTAACCCGCAGGCGGCAACGACGCTGAGCCCCATCGACGACTTCACTCGACCCGGATTCCTTCGGCGAAACATGCGGTCAAGATGGGGCAGGGGGGAAGGAGAAGGCAAGCGCCAGGCCGGGACTCAGCGCCGGTCCAGTCAGCGACCCGCTGTTGCCTCGGCCGCGGGGCTGCCCGCGGCGGGCGGTCGTAGGGCCCCCCACCTCCGCTCGGCGAGACGCCAGCCACCACCCACGAGGCGTGCGCGCCCTCCACCTTTAGCCCTTCAGCCTAGGGCGCTTCGCGTGGGCTAAACGCGATGGCACTCAGCGGCGGGAGGGTGAACACGGCGGAGAAGGGCTGGTTGTGGACGTGATAGGCTTCGGCTGTGACGCCTCCGGCGTTGCCGACGTTGCTGCCGCCATAGAGTTGGGCGTCACTGTTGAGCACTTCGCGCCAGAACCCGCCCCGCGGCAGGCCCACGCGATAGCCGCGGCGCGGCTCGGGCGTCAGGTTGAGGATGACTGCCACCTCCCCCGGCCCCTCGAGCGCCCGCCGCAAAAAGGCGAGCACCGAGTGTTCGTGATCGGCGCAGTCGATCCAGTGGAACCCGCCGGGTTCACTGTCGCCCTGCGAGAGGGCCGGCTCGGCCAGGTAGAGCCGGTTCAGATCGGTCAGGAACCGCTGGAGGCCGCGGTGGTAGGGGCCTTGGTCCAAGAGCCACCAGTCCAGTTGCCCGTTCGCGTCCCACTCGGCGCGTTGGCCGAACTCGCCGCCCATGAAGAGGAGCTTTTTCCCGGGGAAGAGCCACTGATAGGCCAGGAGGGTGCGGAGGTTGGCGAAGGCGCGCCAGTCGTCGCCGGGCATGCGCCCGAGCAATGAACCTTTGCCATGCACGACCTCATCGTGCGAGAGGGGCAGGAGGTAGTTCTCGGTGTACTGATAGAGCATCGCGAACGTGAGATCGTTCTGATGGTACTTGCGGTAAATCGGATCGCGGCGGAAGTAGCCGAGGGTGTCGTGCATCCAACCCATGTTCCATTTGAAGGAGAAGCCCAAACCACCCAGGTATGGCGGGCGGGTGACCTGGGGCCAGGCGGTGGATTCCTCGGCCACGGTCATCACTCCGGGATGTTCGGTATGCACCAGGTGATTGAACTCCCGCAGGAACCCGACGGCTTCCAGGTTCTCCCGTCCCCCATATTGGTTGGGAATCCACTCGCCTTCGCGGCGGGAGTAATCCAAGTAGAGCATCGAGGCCACCGCATCGACCCGGAGGCCGTCCACGTGGAAACGGTCGCACCAAAACAAGGCGTTGGCGGTGAGGAAGTTGCGCACCTCGTGGCGTCCGTAGTTGAAGATGAAGGTGCCCCAGTCGCGGTGCTCGCCCTGGCGCGGGTCGGCGTGTTCATAGAGGGCGGTGCCATCGAAGCGGGCCAACGCCCAGTCGTCCCGGGGGAAATGGGCCGGCACCCAGTCGAGGATGACCCCGATGCCGGCGTCGTGCAGAGTGTTGACCAAGTATTGGAAGTCATCCGGCGTCCCGAACCGGCTCGTGGGGGCGTAGAAACCGGTGACCTGATAGCCCCAGGAGGGGTAGAACACGTGTTCGGCCACGGGGAGAAACTCGACGTGGGTAAAGCCCAAGTGCCGCACATAATCCACCAGGGGCCCGGCCAGCTCCCGGAAGCTGAACGATTCGGAGGTGGACTTCTTGCGCCACGAGCCGAGGTGCACCTCGTAGATGCTCAGCGGCGACCGAAACGGGTTGCGGGCGCGCCGTCGCTCCAGCCAGGCGGCGTCGCTCCAGGTGAATTTGCGGTTG
>JAJXTA010000102.1 GCA_021784265.1 bacterium
GAACCGCGGGTGGCGCTGCTCGGCCGTCGTGGGACCGAAGGAGGCGAGGAACCCGTGCGGATCCAGGAGCTGCTTCCAGGCTACGGCCTTGTCGGGGTCTGGCAGGTTGAAATACCACGGCGTGTACCCGTGCAGCTCCCGGGCGTCGGAGAGCCGGCTGTGGTGGGTCCGGGGCAAGACCTTGAAGAAATGGGCGGCAGGGTCCCACAGGGTGGCCTCGACCAAGTGTTTCAACGTGGTCGCCTTCGCCTCAAACTGCCGGGCGAGCGCGTCCGCGCCGGTCAGCGCGGCGATCTGGGCGATCGCTCGGGCGTCGCCATATTGATAGCTGTTCAGCGTCGCTCGATAACCCTCATGATTGGCTTGCAGTGCCCCGCTGATGGATTCCTCCATGCCGTCGGCCCCGTCCACCTGCCAGTAAAGCCCGTTGGGGTCACGATGGCTGGCCTCCCACGCCTCATAGTTCCGGACCAGGTCCGGGAGCAACTCCCGCGGCAGCCCGGTGTCACCGGTGACCAGCGCCCGGGCCCAGATGGCATCCGCGGCCCAAAAGCTATAGCGGCGCGGGTCGCCCCCTCCCCGAAACCAGAAGCGCGAATAGTCGTCCAGGTACTGCGGCGAGGCCAGCCAGCGCCCTTCGTAGAGATGGTGACCGGCGGCGCACGAGATCGTGTTGTCCTTGCCCGCCCAAGGCACCGGGGGCAGGAACTCGGTGACCACGAACCCCTCGGGAGTTTGCTTGAGATGTTTGCGGTAGGTCCACCAGCGAAAGTAATACGTTGCCTCGAGGGGCGGATCCGGGCACTCGAACAGCGGGATGTTCTCCCGCAAAAAGCTCCACGCGGCGGCGTTGGGGATGGCCGCGACGTAGCGTTCCTCGTCATTCCGATTGAAAGCCTCCACGTAGTGGCGGAAGGCCTCCGCCTGGAGCACGACCGGCGCTGGGGCCGACGGTGAAGCGGTGTGGGCGCTCACGGCCAACCCAAGCGCGAGGATCAGGAGTCTCATAGGGTGTTGGGTCCGAAGCGGCCTCAGGAGGCGAAGGCGCTAAAGAGGGCCTGCAACTCTTCTTGGACCTGGCTGGCGTCGGCGAGGGTCTGGGCAATCTCTTCCCGCAGCAGCTCGCGATAGCGGCGCCGCAGCCGATGGACCGCCACCCGCGCCGTCCCTTCGCTCACCCCGAGCGCGAGGGCCGCGTCGGCGTAAGGTACGGCGCCTTTGCCCATGGTCAAGAACGGCTTGAGGAGGTCGAACTCTCTCCGCTTGTCCGCGGCCACGGTGTCGTCGCGGAGGCGGGTGACGACCCGCTCCAGCAGCGTTACGGCCCACGCCCGGTCGTAGAGCTTGTCCGGACTGAGGTCATCGCTGGGCTCGATATGGTACCGCGACTCGGCGTCCTGCCAGTCGAGCGCGAGGGGCGTAACGCCGCCGCCCCGCTTCCGCCGACGGCTCTTGTCCCATTCATTGGCCAGGAAGTGCTTCAGCGCCGCCAGCAGGAAGGCGCGGAACCGGCCTTTCTCGCTCCGCACCCCCGCGAGGTAGTTCTTTTCCAGGAACCGGGCGAAAAAGGCCTGGGTGAGGTCTTCGGCGTCCGCCTTCGAGTGGCCTCGGTGTCGGACGTAGGCGTAGAGGGGATACCAGTAGAGCCGGCAGAGCTCCTCGAGGGCGAGCGCGGCCTGGGGCGACGATTGATGTCCCGCCGAGAGGACGACCGTCCAGCGGGTCGTCGCGAAGTAGTCGGCGGGGGCAGTCGTGGCCGCGGTGTCGGGGCGGGAGGTCACGGGGACATTCGCTCGTTCGCCGCCTTCGGCGCCGTGGTGGCGGGCGAACGGTGGGTAGGTTCCAATTTGAAATCCATGCGCGCCTCTTGTTCGTGCGCGAACGGTTTGGTCAGCAAAACACTGAGTGTCGTCTTGTACCCCGGAGCCGAAGCCGCGAGGGTGTGTTCCTCGTACCAGGTGGGTAACGAGAAGCGGCCCTGGGCATCGGTCCACGCCATCTGCGGCGCCCGCCGCGGACTCGCCCCGTAGATCAGGTCATCCACCCGGGCGCCAGGCACAGGCGCGCCGGTCGCGGCGTCGATGACCGCGCCGGTGAGGGTCAGATTGGGAGGCTCCTCGCCCGGCGTTTTGGTAAGGATGGGCAGAATCACGAGCGCGGCCAACGTGGCCAGGATGACCCCACTCCAGGCGATCCGGCGAGTCCAATCGCGTTTGCCGGGCCCTCCCGCGGCAGGTCGTTTGGCCGCGAAGCCCAAACGGACGTCCCGTCGGGACAAAACCACGAGCGCCCAAATCCCGACGGGGAACCCCACGAGATTCCCGGGCGTCACCAGGATCGCCAGGAGGCTGGCCGCGACCGCCGTCCGGTAGGATTCCAACCGCATCATCCGCAGCGCCCCGACCAGCGTCACGCTGCAGAGCGCGAAGGGAGTCAGCAGCAGCAGGAGCGTGGCCGACTCGGACAGGGTGCCGGCAGGCGGTGGTCCGCCCAGAAAGGGACGGAACAGATACACCGCAATCGGGATCAGGAGCCAATTGAGAATCCCGGTCACCAACAGGCCGATGGCGGGGGCGCGGACCTCCCGAGCAAGCCTCTGGAGAGCCTGCGCATCCGGCACCACGACCGTACCCGCGGCGGCGGCAGGCTTGGGCGGGTACAGGTTCCGCCCGGTGCGGCTGGCGCGGGGGAAGATCGGGGAGGGGAACGGCCAGCAACCCAGGAGTTTGACCAGTGCGACCACGAGAACCGCGGCGCCCGCCGAACCCGCCAAGTAGTTGAGCGGGCGGGGCAACCAAGGCGCCAGCAATAGATCAGCCAAGCAGACCAGCACCGTGAAGACCAACCGGGCGGGCTGCCAGGCGCTCCGCGGGCTCAGCGAGGGCGTTGGCTGGGCGGCGGGAGCGCCAGGGCGCGGTTCCTGACCCAGGCTGGCACGCTCGACGATGATGGCCGCGCCGATGAGCCCGAAAAAGCCCGTAAAGCCGGCAAAGCCGAAGCACCCGCGCCAACCCGGCAGCGGGACGTAGCCGAGAAACCCCAAGAAGCCCAAGAAGCCCAGCGCGGAGAGGTTGGCCAGCCGCAGCGCCCAAGGCGAAGTGAACGTCAGGCCGAAGACCAGGCCGACCAGTTGACCCCACGTCGGGCTGGGGCCGCCGCGGGCGTTGTCGGCCGCCAGCGCGCCACGTTGGCCGCCGGCGATGGTTTCCACGTCCGACTTCACCTCGCTCACGTGTTGGTAGCGTCGTTCCGGTTCCTTCTCCAACGCATGGAGGACCACCTCGTCCAGCCGGACATCCACCCGCACCCGGTTCGAGGGCGGCGGGAACTTACCCAAGGGCAGTTCGCCGGTGAGCATTTCGTAGAACACCACCCCCACCGAGTAGATGTCGGCCCGGTGATCAACCGCGAGCGGGTGTTCGATCTGCTCTGGGGCCATGTAATGCGGCGTGCCCATGATTTGGCCCTCGCCCGTCAGGCGCGGCTTCGAAGGCTCGCGGCCGAGAATCTTCGCCAGACCGAAATCAGCGATCTTCACCCGGCCTTTGCGATCCACCAGCACGTTCTCGGGTTTGATGTCCCGGTGGACGATCCCTTCATCGTGGGCGTATTGGAGCGCGTCGCAGATTTGGGGGATAATCTGGAGCGCCTCGCGCGGCGCCAGACGATGGGTCTTCTCCAGTTGCCGCAGATTCACCCCGTCCACGAACTCCATCACGAAGTAATGAAACAGGCTCCCGGGAGCCGGGCGGGGGTTCGGCGGGGACGCGCCGCTGGGCGGGGACGCGGGTGTTGGGCCGAGCGCGGGCGCTTCCCCAGCCCCGGCGGCCGTGGTCTGGCCCTCGCCGACGTGGCCAAAATCATAGACCGCAATGATATTCGGATGGTTCAGCCGGGCCAAGGCTCGGGCCTCGCGATTGAACCGCTCGGCAAAGTTGGTTTCGCCCGGGGCCTGGGCGGGGAGGATCTTCAACGCGACCAACCGATCCAGCGCCGGCTGGCGGGCCTTGTACACCGCCCCCATCCCACCCTGGCCGACGCAGCTCAACACCTCCAGTTGCGGGAACAACGACGCCACCTCGGCGACCGTCGGCGGGTGGAACGGGGCCGGCTGGGGGTGGGTGGCGGTCTCGGCCGTCGCGCCCTGTTGGAGCAGGCAGGCCGGACACAGCCCTGCCAGCACGCCCTTGGGCAAGGCCGCCCCGCACTCCGGGCACTCCCTCGGATTGGCGGCGCTTTCATGACGCATACTCTCGTTCATACACCCTCCCCAGAAGCAATCCCGACGAAATGTTACCGATTTTCCGGCCGCCGTGCCACCACAGAAGTGAAGGCGAGAGAGAAGGGCACGGCACGGACCGCCGAGAGCCCCGGACCCTCGGCGGAACACCACGCTCGACCCCGCCGGGTTATGGGGAACCGATGCGCGGGCGTGCCTCGGAACCGCGGCGGACCGAGCCGCGAACGTGAGAGAGCGGTGGTCTTATTGCGCGGGACTGACCCTTCCCGCGTGCGGTTCTCCCGACGAGTCGGGACTGCGGGCGGGGAGAGGGCGAGTTGCCTAGCGGCGGGTGAAGCTACGCCGTCTTGTCGAGGCGCGTGAGGAGTTCTTGCGTCAAGACCTCGTAGGCGGAGGCGCCGGCGCTGTATCGGTCGTAGTAAATGATGGGTTTGCCGTAGCTGGGCGCCTCGGCCAGCCGGGTCGTGCGCGGGATAACGGTGTCGAAGACCAAACCGCCGAAGTGCTCGCGCACCTCGCTCACGACCTGCTGCGAGAGACGCGTGCGCCCGTCGAACATGGTCATTACCACGCCCAGGAGCCGGAGCGCCGGGTTGGTGCCGGAATCGCGCAGTTGATCCAACAGGCGGGTCAGCATCGAGAGGCCCTCCAAGGCGTAGTACTCGCACTGCAACGGGACCAGGAGGTAGTCGGCGGCGGCGAAGGCGTTGAGGGTGAGAATCCCGAGCGAAGGCGGGCAATCGACGAGGATCAGCTCGTGGTTTGGACGGGCGCGGAGTGGGGCCAGGGCGGCCTTAAGGCGGCCCAAGTGATTGTCCAGCCGGGACAACTCGATCTCGGCCCCGCACATATCCAGTTCGCTCGGGATGACGTCCAACCGCTCGAAGCCGCCGGGCTTGATCTTGCCGCTTAACGCCTCTTCGCCTAACAACGCGCGGTAGGCGCTGCCGCCCTCGGTCTTCTCGAGGCCCAGCCCGCTGGTGGCGTTGGCTTGGGGGTCCAAATCCAGGAGGAGGACCCGTTGCCCCACGGCGGCCAGGCAGGCGGCCAAGTTCACGGTGGTGGTGGTCTTGCCCACACCCCCCTTTTGGTTGGCCACGGCGATGACTTTGGTCGGCACGCGGTCGATTTAAGGCCACACGCCCCGAGGGGGCAAGGTCAAGCTGTGCCGGACGCGGTCCTCCGGCTGCCGCGGCGTGCCGGCAACGGTGTCCAGCGGCCGATTCGCCTCTGAACACGGTCCGCCCTGGACGGTCCAATCCTCATGATTCGCTCCCGGTGGCTGCGGTTGGCTGGGCGGTTGGCCTTGGTGGCGGTGTTCCTCGGGGCGGGGTTGTGGTGGCTTCGTGGGCCGGTCACTCTGGGGAGCGGCTCGCGGGATTGGCTGGCGACGGAGGCGGCGAAATGGAGCCAGCTTGATCATCGGCTCTCCAGCGCTGGGGAGGCTGCCCTGCCAACGGGGGTCTCCCCGAGGGAAGTGGTCGAGCTGGCCGTGACGTGGCGGGTCGAGCGGCGGGCGCTGGCGGCGGAGGTCGAGCCCAGAACGCCGGTGCTCTTGGCCGCCGTGGCGGGTGGCGATCCTGGCGCCTGCGCCAAGGCTGGGGAACTGCTCGGCGCGTTTGGAGCTCTGCGCGTGCCGGTAGTCGTGGCTTTGGTCCGTGATCTCCGCGCCCACGAATCCATCGTCCACCTGGTCTATCGTCACGGCTGGGATCGCCTCCCTCCGGCCTGGCGCTGGCCAGTCCTTGCGCCGGCACCCAACAGCTTCCGGTCGGCCACGGCGACGCCGGTTCCCGTTGCGGGGCCGAGCGGGGGAACGCGAGCCGGACCCACCCGGCTCTACGCGCAGGCGAACCTGCAAGCGCCCTGGCATGTCCGCCGCATCGCGGCGAGGCAAGCCCTCACCGGGCTGATCCAGCGCGCCCAAAACGCGGGCGACCAAGCGGTGGTGCGGGCGGCGATCCACGGCTTGGTGGAGGCCCTCGAGGGTCCGGACCCGTGGGTAAGCTGGGACGCCGCCTCCCTGCTCGGCCAGTTCCGACCGGGCGCCGCCGAGACCACCGCCGCGCTGGCCAAGGCGGCCCGCGACCCCCGGCACGCGCCCCTCCTGCGGTCCCTCTGTCTCAAGCGGCTGGTGGAGCAGGAACCAAGCGCTCCGGCCACGCTCGCGGTGTTGGCAGACTGGCTGCGGGACCCCAATCCCTACGCCCGCGACCAAGCGATCCATCTGCTGGCGGTCGTGGGCAGGCCCGCGGCAGAGGCCGCCTCGGCTCGATTCGTCCGGGGGCTGACTGGGCTCGTTCGCGCCGACCCGGTGCCGGCAGTGCGGGCGTGCGCCTACGCCGCCTTGGTTGCCCAGGACCCCGAGGCGGCGCGCGCTTGTCCCACGCCAAGGGTGTCGCCCGAGCGGCTGGCCCAGTTCCACGCGGACACTCCGGGCGAGTGGACTTACTCCCAACCAAGCCCGGCCGTGCTAAGGTCGGTGCCGCGGTGAGGGTGCGCGGATTGCTTGCGCCGGAACCACGGTGATGGCAGCGTGCCTCCCGTTAGGCCGCAGGAGGCACAGCGTCTCCTTCAGTCTTATCGCGTTATGAACCGGAGTTTATTCTGCGCGGGGATGCTCTTTGCCGGAGCGTTCGTCGCCGTGGCGCAAGGCACGAACCGTTTAAGTCTCGAGGACCTGCGCCAGGTGCGTCTGCCCGATGTGGTCCTGGAGTCGGCGACGCCGCGGCGGCCGGAGCCGAACCAGCAGCCGGGCACGGGCGGCTACGTCGAGGTCAGGGGGGTGATTGGCGGCCACATCCGCTTCGAGCTCCTGCTGCCTGATGCCTGGAACGGGCGGTGGGTCATGGGGGGCGGTGGCGGATTTGTCGGCACGGTGCAGAACGGGGCGCGGGAGGCCGTCAAGGGGGGGTACGCCACCGTCGGCACCGACACCGGCCACCAATCGCCGACGGGTTATCTGGCCGATTGGGCGTACGATAACCTCGAGGCGCAGCTTGATTTCGGCTACCTCGCGGTCCACCGCACCGCCGAGGTCGCCAAGGCCCTCGTCCGCCTCTATTACCACACGGACGCGAGGTATGCCTACTTTGTCGGCTGCTCCCGGGGTGGCGGGCAGGCGATGATGGAGGCCCAGCGGTATCCCAACGATTTCGACGGCATTGTGGCCGGGGCGCCGGCCTTTGACTGGACCGGGTTTGCCGCGACGATGGTGTCAATCGCCCAGGCACTCTACCCCAATCCCAAGCACTTGGAGAGCACCGTGCTTACCAAAGAGGCGCTGGAGAAGCTGCAGGCGGGGCTCATGGCCCAGTGCGACGCCCAGGATGGGCTCAAAGACGGCATCATTGGCGACCCGACCGCCGTCCGGTTTGATTTGGCGCGGGTGCCGGGTCTCACGGAGCCCCAGCGCAAGGCCATCGCGGCCATCTACCAAGGCGCCCGCAACGACCAGGGCCCGATTTATCCGGGTTACGCCATCGCCGAATGCGATCCGAACCAATGGCTGGCTTGGTTGGTCGGACCGGTGCCGCCGCTGGTCGCCAAGGATCATGTCCCCGACCTGACCTTCGCCTTCGGGACCGAGGTCTTCAGGTACTTGGTCTTCAACAACCCCGCTTGGGATTACTCGACCTACGACTTTTCCCACTTCGCCCGCGACACCCGGCTGGCGGCCTCCTTCTTGAACGCGACCAACGCGGATTTGAGCGGTCTTAAGGCGCGCAAGGGCAGGCTCCTCATTTGGCACGGCTGGGCCGACCCGGCGCTGCCGGCGCAAGCCACGGTGGACTACTACCGGCGCGTGCTGGCGCGCGATCCACAAAAGAACG
>JAJXTA010000103.1 GCA_021784265.1 bacterium
CGCCCTCTACGTCCCCCAGGTGGGGATCATTAACCCCAGCGAGATGCAGCCGGACAAGTCGCTGGAGGCGGTGGTATGGGTGGCGCTGGGCGGGCGGGGCACTTTGGTGGGCCCGATCCTCGGGGCGGTGAGCGTCAACGCCCTGAAGAGCTGGGCCACCCGGGCCTACCCGGACCTGTGGCTGATCTTCCTGGGAACGCTCTTCGTTTTGGTGACGCTGCTGATGCCCAAGGGGCTGGTGGGGTTGCCCGCCCAACTGCGGGAGTTGGCCCGCCGTTACTGGCCCACGCGCCCGGCCGCCGAGAGCCCCGCGCTCCCACCCAACCACGTCAAACCGCAGGCCCTCAAGCCCGAATGAGCCCGGCCACCACTCCCACCTCCCGATGAGGGCTCGCCGCGAGTTCGTCCTGCTCCTGGAGGACGTCAACAAAACCTTCGACGGCTTCCGCGCGATCGCCAACCTCACCTTTTACATGGATGAGGGAGAGTTGCGGGTGGTCATCGGACCCAACGGGGCGGGCAAGAGCACCATGCTCGACCTCATCACGGGGCGCACCCGGCCCGATTCCGGCAAGATCGAGTTCGGCCGCGACACGGACTTAACGGCCTTGAACGAGTACGAGATCAACCGGTTGGGGATTGGCCGCAAGTTCCAAACCCCGTCGGTCTATGTGGACCACACCGTCTTCGAGAACGTGCTCCTGTCGCTCCGGGGTCCGCGCGGGGTGTTCAGCTCGATCTTTCACCGGGTGACGCCGGCCCAGCGAGACCGCATCTACGCCGTGCTCAGCACGATCAACCTCACCGACAAGGCCCAACGGAAGGCGGGGGCGTTGAGCCACGGCCAGAAACAATGGCTGGAAATCGGCATGCTCCTGGCGCAAGACCCCCGCCTCTTGCTCGTGGACGAGCCGGCGGCCGGCATGACCGACGAAGAAACCCATAAGACCGGCGAGCTCCTCCTGAGCCTGGAGGGCAAGCACAGCATCGTCGTCATCGAGCACGACATGGCCTTTGTGCGCCAACTCGCCCGCAAGGTCACCGTGCTGCATCAAGGCACGGTCCTCTGCGAGGGGACGGTCGATCAGGTCCAGAACGATGAACGCGTCCGCGAGGTTTATCTGGGCCGCAAGAAAGAAGCCAAACCCAAGAGCCCATGACCGCAGGCAATCTCACTGCCCGGCGCGCCGGTACGCGCGGGGGCCTGGCGCCTGACTCCCGCCTCGAACCTCGTTCCACCGCCCGCGGCCGCCGCCCGCCCATCTGAGCCATGCTCGCCTTGTCCAACGTCAGTGTCTCCTACGAAGGCTCGCGGATCCTGCGCGGCGTCTCCCTCCGGGTTCCGGAACGGAGCTTGGTCTGTCTGATGGGCCGCAACGGGGTCGGCAAGACCACCACCCTTAAAGCGATCCTGGGACTCGTGCGCCTCGATGCCGGCGCGATCACCCTCGCCGGCACCCCACTGGCCGACCTCGACCCGGACGCGCGCGCCCGCCTGGGCCTTGGCTATGTGCCCCAAGGCCGCGACATCTTCCCGCATTTGACCGTTTGGGAGAACCTGAAGCTCAGCTTGGTGGTCCACGGCGCCAAAGCCAACGGGCAGATGGACCGGGTCTTGGACCTCTTCCCCGTGCTCAAGGAGATGCTCACCCGCAAAGGCGGGGTCCTGAGCGGCGGCCAACAGCAACAACTTGCCATCGCCCGCGCCCTCTTGACCAATCCGCGCCTCCTGATCCTGGACGAGCCTACGGAGGGCATCCAACCGAACATCATCGACCTGATCGGGGAGACGCTCCTCAGAATCAAAAACGAGGGGCGGCTGAGCATTCTGTTGGTCGAACAGTACCTCGACTTCTGCCTGAACGTCGGCGACAGTTTCTACATCATGGATCGCGGCGCGATCGTTGCCGACGGCCCGATCACGGGTTTGAACCCGGAGATCGTGAGGCGGCACCTTACGGTGTGATGCCGGCGATGAGTATCGCATCCGGCAGCACGCTGACTCTCCTTGCGGCGGCGCGCCCGGCCCGCCCAACCAGCGGCAAGCCCTGGGGAAACGCGAGCGCCGAGGCAACCGGAGAGTTGGGCGTTGACCTCGTGGCCGGCCAGAGCACGGTCACCTCGCTCCGAGCTACCAGTCCCCTGAGGCTCCTCGTACCCCGCGCCCGGGGCCCGAGTGTCTGGGCCTACATGAGCAACCTGGGCGGCGGCTTGGTGGCGGGCGATCAAACCCGCCTCGAGGTGCGGGCCGGAGCGGGGACGGTCTGCTACCTCGGAACCCAAGGGAGCACCAAAATCTACCGCTGCACCGAGGGCCGCACCTGCCGTCAGGAACTGCGGGCCACCCTCGCCACGGGCGCGCGGTTGATCCTGGCGCCCGACCCGGTCACCTGCTTCGCCGCCGCACGTTTCGAACAATGCCAACGCTTCGAGCTGGCTCCGGCAGCGGGCCTGGTCCTGGTGGACTGGTTCACCGCCGGCCGCCAGGCGCGTGGGGAGCGCTGGGCCTTCGACGGCTACGACAGCCGCAATGAGATCTGGTTGGACGGCACCCCCGTGCTCCGCGACGCCCTCCACCTGGACCCCGCGGCAGGGCCGCTCACCGACCCGTACCGGTGCGGGCGTTTTGACTGCTTCGCCGTGTTGGTGCTCGTGGGCGAGCCGGTGCGCGCCGCCGCGGCCCAGTTGCTGGCCCGCGTGGCAGCCAAACCCGCGGCGCCGCACGGCGACTTGGTGCTCGCCGCCAGTCCCCTGGCAGCCGGGGCCCTCCTCCGCGTCGCGGGACGCCACACCGAAGCCGTCGCCCGGCTGGTGCGCGACCAACTTGAGTTTGTTTGCGCCTGGCTCCAGGACGATCCCTGGGCCAGGAAATGGTAATCCCCCCCTCCCTGCTATGCACCTCTCCCCACGTGAGATTGAGAAGCTGATGCTGCATCAGGCCGGCGTGCTCGCCCAAAAGCGGCTCGCGCGCGGGCGGCGCCTGAATCATCCGGAGGCGGTGGCGCTGATCGCCACCCAAGTCCTGGAGTTCATCCGGGATGGCCGGTCGGTGGCGGAGCTAATGGACGTGGGCCGCCAGCTCCTCGGGCGCCGCCAAGTGATGGCTGGAGTGCCGGAGCTCGTCACCGAGGTCCAGGTCGAGGGCACCTTCCCCGACGGCACCAAGCTGGTCACTGTCCACCATCCCATCGCCGCCCTGGATGGCAACCTGGAGCTCGCGTTCTACGGCAGCTTCCTTCCCGTCCCCGCCCTGAGCGCCTTCGGGGCGGAAGCCGACGCCAGCGAGGCCGCTCCGGGCGCGCTCGAAGTGGCGCCGGGCGAACTGACCTTGAACGCGGGCCGGGCGACGATCCAACTGGTGGTAACGAACCTGGGCGACCGCCCGGTGCAAGTGGGCAGCCACTACCACTTCATCGAAACCAACCCCGCCCTGCGCTTTGATCGGGTCCTAGCCTACGGCAAACGCTTGGACATCCCCGCCGGAACCGCCGTCCGGTTCGAGCCCGGGGAAAGCAAGACCGTGACTCTGGTCGAGATCGCCGGCGCCCGCGTCATCCGCGGCGGCAACAATCTCGCCAGCGGGCCGGTGACGGCCGCCGGGGCCCAGACCGCGCTCGAGCAGGTCCAGGCTCGCGGCTTCAACCATCAAACCGACTGACCTATGCCTGTCAAACTCAGCCGCGGCGCCTACGCCGCCATGTTCGGGCCAACGACCGGCGACAAAGTTCGCCTGGGCGACACCGACCTCACTCTCGAGGTCGAACGCGACGCCACGACCTACGGCGACGAGTGCAAGTTCGGCGGGGGCAAGGTGCTCCGCGACGGGATGGGCCAAGCCACGGGCGTCGGGCAAGCCGAGGCGTTGGATTCTGTCATCACCAACGCCCTGATTGTCGATTGCACCGGTATTTACAAAGCCGACGTGGGGATCAAGGCCGGGCGCATCGCCGGCTTGGGCAAGGCCGGCAACCCCGACGTCATGGCGGGGGTGACCCCGGGAATGATCGTCGGCGTGACGACGGAGGTGATCGCCGGGGAGGGCCTGTTGTTGACCGCGGGCGGCTTGGACACCCACATCCACTTCATCAGCCCGCAACAGGCCTTCGAGGCGATCGCCAGCGGCATCACCACCCATATCGGCGGTGGCACCGGCCCCGCCACCGGCACCGCGGCCACCACCTGTTCGCCGGGCGGCCATCACATCCGGAGGATGCTCGAGGCCACTGATTCGCTCCCGCTCAATTTCGGGTTCACCGGCAAGGGCAATGCCTCGCTGGAACCGGGGTTGCCCGAGCAGATTCTGGCCGGGGCCGTCGGCCTCAAGCTGCACGAGGACTGGGGCTCCACCCCGGCGGCGATCGACTGCTGCCTGCGGGTGGCCGAACAGTACGACGTCCAAGTCACCCTCCACACCGATACGCTCAACGAGTCGGGCTTCGTCGAGCATTCCATTGCCGCCTTCCAGGGGCGCACCATCCACACCTATCACTCCGAAGGCGCCGGCGGCGGGCACGCCCCGGACATCCTCCGGATTTGCGGGGAGCCGAACGTGCTGCCCAGCTCGACCAATCCCACCCGCCCGTACACGGTCAACACCCTGGACGAGCACCTGGACATGCTCATGGTGTGCCATCACCTGGATCCGAATCTCCCCGAGGATGTGGCCTTTGCCGAAAGCCGGATCCGCGGCGAGACCATCGCCGCCGAAGACATCCTCCACGACCTCGGCGCCATCAGCATGATGAGTTCCGACTCCCAGGCCATGGGCCGCGTCGGCGAAGTGATCACCCGGACCTGGCAGACGGCGGACAAGATGCGCCGCCAACGCGGCCGGCTCCCCGGCGAACACGGCGCCCACGACAACCTCAGGATCAAACGTTACCTGGCCAAATACACAATCAACCCCGCCATTGCCCACGGCGTCGGCCACCTGGTCGGGTCGGTCGAAGTCGGCAAGCTGGCGGACTTGGTGCTCTGGGAACCGGCCTTCTTTGGCGCCAAACCGGCGCTGGTGATCAAGGGCGGGGTGATCGCCTGGGCCCAAATGGGCGATCCCAATGCCTCCATCCCGACCCCGCAACCGGTCTTCATGCGGCCCATGTTCGGCGCCTTCGGGCTAGCCCCCGGGCCGATTTCGTGCGCGTTCGTGAGCCGCGCCGCCCTGGAGACTGGCCAGGCCACCACCTACGGCCTGCGGAAGCGGCTCGAACCGGTGCGGGGCTGCCGCGGCCTAGGCAAGAAAGACATGAAATGGAACGACGCCACCCCCCGCATCACCGTCGATCCAGAGACCTACCGCGTCACGGCCGATGGCCAGCCGCTCACCTGCGCCCCCGCCTCCGTCTTACCCTTGGCCCAGCGCTATTTCTTGTTCTGAAGCCAATGCGGGCGGCGCAGTGGGGTCTTGGCAGATGAAGACCAATCAAGACTGGGTGCTCTGGCAACTGGCAGACTCCGCGCTGCCGACCGGCGGCTTTGCCCATTCCGGCGGCCTCGAAGCCGCCTGGCAGCTAGGCGAAGTCCGCTCGGCCGCGGACCTCGAGGGTTTTGCGCGGGCCAGCCTCGGCCAAGCGGGCCGAGGCTCTCTGCCCTTGGTCGTCGCCGCCCATGAGGATCCAGGCCGGGTGGCGGAGTTGGATGCCCTGACCGACTCCTTCCTCACCAACCACGTCGCCAACCGCGCCAGCCGCCGGCAAGGGCGCGGGCTGCTCACCGCCGCGGCCCGCTCCTTCACCCTCCCGGAGTTGTCCGCCCTCGATGCCGCCGTCCGCCACGCGGGCGCACCCGGGCATTTTGCGCCGCTCTTCGGGGCCGTGACCCGCTGGCTCGGCCTGGACCGCAGCCGCGTCGTCCGCCTCTTTCTCTTTCACCATGTGCGGGGGCTGCTCACGGCCGCCGTGCGCCTCGGGGTTGTGGGACCGTTGGAGGCGCAGACCCTCCAACACCGCCTGGGTGTGCCCGCGGAGGAAGTCGCAGCCCGCAGCGCCGGAGCCCGAGTGGAGGACTTGGCCCTGACCGCGCCGGTGCTCGATCTTCTCCAGGCGACCCAAGACCGGCTTTATTCGCGCCTGTTCCAAAGCTGAAGCCTCTGCGCAAGTATGTCCGACCACGACCACCCTCACGGCCCCGCGGGCCACTCTCATCCGGCCTGGGATCACCCTGGCCATTTCCACCTCCGGGACACCCCACCGGCTCGCGATTTCGCCCAACGCGCCTTCACCATCGGTGTCGGCGGGCCCGTCGGCAGCGGCAAAACGGCTCTAGTCCTGGCCCTCTGCCGCCATCTGCGCGACCGGCTCAACTTGGCCGTCGTCACCAACGATATCTTCACTAAGGAGGACGCCGAATTCCTGACCCGTCACCAGGCGCTGGCGGCCGAGCGCATCCGGGCGGTCGAGACCGGCGGTTGTCCCCACGCCGCCATCCGCGAGGACATCTCCGCCAACCTCCTGGCCCTCGAGGACCTCCACCAACGTTTCCACCCCGACCTCCTCCTCCTCGAGTCGGGCGGCGACAACCTCGCCGCCCACTTCAGCCGCGAACTGGCCGACTACACCGTCTATGTCATCGACGTGGCCGGGGGCGACAAGATCCCCCGCAAAGGCGGCCCGGGGATTACCCAAGCCGACCTGCTGGTCATCAACAAAACGGACCTGGCCCAAGCCGTTGGCGCTGACCTAGGCGTAATGGAACGAGATGCCCGGCGAATGCGCGGCCAAGGACCCTTCCTCTTTGCCCAGGTCAAGCACGATCAGGGCGTGGACGGTGTCATCGGCCACATCCTTCACGCTTGGCATCACTCCCGCGGCACGCCGCACCAGCACTAGCACCACGCGACACCGCCCGCTCTCCATCCTCCCCAGGGGGAGCCGGGCGTCGAACGGCGCCTCCCGGAGCGGACGGCAGCGTAGCGGCCACCCGGCCACGTCGTGGACTGCCCGACACCCGCCGGTCGGGCCGCCAGCGCTCCAACTTCAGGATCGCTGCGGCGCGGCGGCAGGCCGGCGAGGTCCCCGGGCTTTTTGGTTGTGGAGGCTCTCCGCTAGGTTATTCTCGGTTCAACAGTCGTGCGGCGTGCCCATTTCAAAGAAATCCCGGCGCGGCGCGCCTTGGCGGGTGCGCAACTTGGCCCGTCACCCGCGGCGGTGGGCGGGTGTCGGCGGCGCCTGGCTCGCCCGAGGCAGCTCCCCCCCACACACACGGACCATGAACATTCGCGAGATACTCCAACAACTCCAGCGCGTCCCGGCCAAGGCCGACTTCGCCCCGTACGAAACCGCCCTCCGCGCGGCTATCGAGCAGCGCGAGACGATCACCCCCGAGCTGATCGCTGCCATTGACCGCGCCGCCGCCCGTCCCGCGCCGTTCCTTGCAGACCACGAAGACTGCCGGTGTCTGTTCGCGATCTACCTCCTGGCTCAGTTTCGGGAACCCCGGGCGCTCGATTCCTTTCTCCGCTTTTTTTCCCTGCCGGGCGAGGCCTCGCTCGACTTGACCGGCGACATTTTGACCGACCACGGCGCGGCCGTGTTCGCCTCGGTCTGCGGCGGCGATCCCGCCCCGCTGCTCAAGCTCATCCATGACGAAGCCGTCAACGAGTACGTCCGCTCCGAGGCCATCGACGCCCTGGTCGTCCAGTACCACTGGGGCGAGCGGCCGCGCGAGGCGGTGATCGAGGAGCTGCGCCGCCTCTTCCGCACGCTGCCCAAGCCGGGCAACGCCTACCTCTGGGCGAGCCTCGCTAGCGCTATCTGCGATTTCCCCGCCCCGGAACTGGCCGCCGAAGCCCGCCAAGCCTTCGCGGAAGGACTCGTGGACGAACAGGTGCTCGATCTCCCCCTGGTGGAAGAGTCCCTCGCCAAGCCGGACGACGCGGCCCGCCGCGCCTTCCGCGAGTGCAATGCACCCATCGACGCCGTGGCTCAGTGCTCCGGCTGGCTCTGCTTCCGGGACGAAGAGGAGGGACAGGCCGCGTTGTCCGAAGCCGAGGATGAGAATCAGTCCGACGCCACCGACACCGCACCTTCGCCCGCACCGACCGCCTGGCGGCCGAAGCCCCCCAACAC
>JAJXTA010000104.1 GCA_021784265.1 bacterium
GAGCGAATGTCAGACGACGGACGGTAGAGGTTGGTTGTTGGTTACCAGCGGTCGATGGCCTATGTGGTTGGCGGCCTCGATGACCTGGCCGAGCGCCTGGAACTCAAGGCCGTCACGAGCGGGGCCAACGTCAACCTGATTACGCCCTACGACGACGGCGTGCTTTACGGCGCGGAAGCCAAAGGGGACGGCAAGGTAACGTCGCCCGTGCAGACCTACCTCGACCTGCGCCAGATCAAGGGCCGGGGCGAGGAGGCGGCGGCTTTTCTGAAACAACAAGTCATTCAACCGTCATGGCCGGAGAACGCATAGACTACACCGCCGCCGCCGTGGAAGCGGCCAGGTCGGTGCTCATCGAGTTGACCCACATCCTCGGTGAGCATCGGGACGACATGGTGGTGGTGGGCGGCTGGATTCCCGAGTTGCTGATCCCGCAGAGCCAGGAGCGGCACGTCGGCAGCATCGACGTGGATCTGGCCCTGAACCATAAGGAGCTCACCGAAGCCGGTTACCGGATGATCGGCGAGATCCTGCTCCAGCACGGCTACGCCCAGGACAAAGAGCAGCCGTTCGTCTTCCGCAAGCCCGTGCGGGGCCAGGTGGTGCAGGTGGATTTTCTGGCGGGCGAGTATGGCGGCACCGGCAAGAGCCGCCGCACGCTTGCCGAAGCAATACCGATTATAAACGGTCATTTCCCGGCGCGAACCGGTAAACCCGGGCGCTTGATCGGGTCCATGGCCTCGCCGGACCGCGGTGGCGCGGGGGTCCGCCGTTTGGGACAAGCGCGAAGTACAAACTTCTCGGATGAACCGAGAATCGTGAATCGAAGAGCTGAAGTGCAAAACCGGAAATCCCTATGTTGATCAAGCTGCGCAACCTCGAGAAACCCATCGCGACCAAAACCGGCCCCCTCTACCTCCTCCGCCAGATCCACCTGGACGTCGAGGAGGGCGAATTCCTCACCATTATGGGGCCGAGCGGGGCCGGCAAATCGACCCTGCTCAGCATCATCGGCCTGTACGACAATTCCTGGGAGGGGGAATATCACCTGTTCGAGCAGGCGGTGCACCGGCTCCCGCCGAAACAACGGGCCGCGCTGAACAAGCGCCACGTGGGTTTTGTTTTTCAGCAGTTTCATCTCCTGGAGGATCTCACGGTGGCGGAGAACCTCGACATCCCCCTCTCCTATCGTGAGGTCAAGAAGGCGGAGCGGCAGGCGATCGTGGCGGACACGTTGGATCGCTTCAACATGGTGGGAAAAAAAGACCTCTTCCCCAGCCAGCTCTCCGGCGGCCAGCAACAGTTGGTGGCCGTGGCCCGGGCGCTGGTGGCCAAACCCACCCTCATTCTGGCCGACGAACCCACCGGGAACCTCCACACCGATCAAGGCCGGGAGCTCATGGAGTTGTTCAAGAAGCTCAACGACGCCGGCACCACCATCATCCAAGTGACCCACAACGAGGCCTGGGCGGCCTATGGGCGGCGCATCCTCCGCTTGCGCGATGGTTGGATGGCGAAGTGATTACACCTCGAGCCGATCCTCCGGCCGCGCCACCAGGGCGTAGAGCGCCGGCATCAACAGCACGCTAATGAACAGCCGTGTGAACAGCCCGCTCACAATCACCAGGGCGAACGGGCGCTGGGAGTCGGTGCCGACGCCCGTGGCGACCGCCGCCGGCAACAACCCCAGGGCCGCCACCAGCGCCGTCATCATGATCGGGCGGAGCCGCAGCACGGCTCCCTCGCGAATCGCCGCCGCCAAACCCACGCCGTCGCGCCGCAACTCGTTCACGTAGGAGATGTACACCACCGCCGTCTGGACCGAGACGCCGAACAGGGCGAGGAACCCGATCCCCGACGAGACCGAGAAGGGCGTCCCCGACAGGCGCAGGGCGATGATCCCGCCCGCCGGGGCGGAAAGGAGGACACCCAAGACCGTGATCAGCGGGAACTTGAAATTGCGGTACAGCGCAAACAATAAGAGAAAGATCAGGAAGAGCGTCAAAGGCAACACCACTTGGAGCTGCCGCCGCGACGCGGTGTATTCCTTGTACTCGCCCCCCCAGTCGAGGTGATAACCCTCGGGCAGCGGCACTTGGGCGCCGACTTGGCGCTGGGCATCCTCGACGGCGCCCGCCAGGTCGCGGCCCTCGACCGAGAACTGCACGCCGATATAGCGCGAGTTGTTTTCGCGGTAGATGAAGGAGGCGCCGTTGAGGACCCGCAGGTCGGCGAACTCCTTGAGCGGGATTTGCTGCCCATCCGGCGTGGCCACCAGGATGCGCCCGATCTCCTCCGGCGTGTCGCGATAGGGCTGGGCCAGGCGCACGACCAAATCGAATTGTTTCTCGCCCTGGACGACCTGGGTGGCCACCGCGCCGCCGACCGCGGCTTCGACCAAGCCGTTGATGTCCGCCACATTCAGCCCGTAGCGGGCGATCTTGGCGCGATCGACGTTGACCGTCAGGCTGGGCTGGCCCAACTCCTGGACCAGGGTGACGTGGGTGATGCCCCGCACCCGCTCGAGCAGATGCTTGATGAGCTTGCCCTTCTGTTCCAGCGTCTCGAGGTCCGCCCCGAAGACCTTCACCGCCAGCGAACTCTTCAAGCCCGTCTCGGCCTCGTCCACGGCGTCTTCGGCGGGCTGGGTGTAGTTGAAGATGATCCCCGGGAACGCTTGTAGCTTCTCGTTGATCGCATCGATCAGCGCCGCTTTCGTGCGGTAGCGGCCGGTCCATTCCCGATACGGCTTGAGCCCCACGTAAAACTCGACGTTGAAAAAGCCCGTCGGATCCGTCCCGTCATCCGGGCGGCCGTGTTCGTCGGCCACGATGGTGACCTCCGGGAAGGACCGGAGGAGGGCGCGGACCCGCGGGGCGATCCGCCGCGATTCCTCGAAGGAGATCGTGTAGGGCATGGTCGCCCGGATCCACAACGCCCCTTCATCCAGGTGGGGCATGAACTCGGCGCCGACGTTGGGAATCAGGAGCAGGGCGCCGCCCAAGACGGCGGTGGCCGCGCCGGTGGTCCACCACGGGTGGGCCAGCGCCACGTCCAGGCCGCGGGCATACCAGCCTTTCATGGCCTCGAAGGCGGGGTTGCGCCGCTCCCGCACGCCGTGGCGCAGCGCCCAGGCGCAGAGCACCGGCACCAGGGTCAGCGTGACGACCAACGCCCCGACCAAGGCAAAGATCATCGTATCGGCCATCGGCGTGAACAGCTTGCCCGAGGGTCCGGAGAGGACATAGATCGGGAGAAAACCGGCCACAATGACCGCCACCGCGTAAAACACGGGGCGATCCACCTCGGCCGCGGCGGCGACGATCACTTCCATCACGCGGAAGGGCTCGTCGCGCCGCCGGGCGGCCTGCCGGAAGATGTTCTCCACCATGACCACTGCGCCATCCACCAAAATGCCGAAATCCACCGCCCCGATGGAGAGGAGGTTGTCTGGCACATCCTTCAGGTCCAGGCACATGAAGGCGAACACGAGGGCCAACGGGATCGCCGTGGCCACGATCAACCCGGCCCGCACGTCGTAGAGAAAGAACACCAGGACCACGACCACCAACAGAATGCCCCGCAGGAGGTTCTGTTCCACGGTGTGCGTCGTGAGCGCCACCAGCTCGTTCCGGTCATAAAAGGGGTGGATTTTCACGTCGGGCGGCAAGAGGCGCCGGTTCAGTTCCTCCGTCTTGGCCTCCACGCGGCGGAGCACGTCCTGCGTTTTCTCCCCGGTGCGCATGAGAATCACGCCCTCGACGGCGTCATCCTGGGACTGATAGCCGAACTGGCCCAGCCGCGGGGCGTGCCCAATCACCACCTGGCCGATGTCCTTGACCAAGACCGGAATGCCGTTGTGCACGGCCACCACGACGTTGCCGATGTCTTCGAGCGTACGCAGCCGCCCCAGCCCGCGCACATAATAGAATTGGCCGCCTTGCGAATAGAAGCCGCCGCCGGCGTTGCCGTTGTTCGCCCCCAGGGCATTGACGATCAGCGGCACGGAGAGGCCGGCCCCGGCGATCTTGGCCGGGTCCAGCAAGACCTGATACTGCATCGTCTCGCCGCCCAGCCCGGAGTCATCCGCCACCCCGGGGACGGAGCGGTATTGCCGCTCGATCACCCAGTCCTCGAGGGTCTTGAGTTCGAGGGGTGAGCGGTCGGGACTCTCCAACACGTAGCGATAGATCAACCCCGAGGGCGAGAAGAGCGGCGCCATGCTGGGGGTAACCCCCGTCGGCAGACTCACGTTCGCGATGCGCTCGAACACCTGCTGGCGCGCGAAATAGTTGTCCGTCCCGTTGCGGAAGGTGAGGATCACATCCGAGAGGCCGTAGAGGGAGATCGAGCGGGCGATCGTCAGCCGGGGCAGGCCGTTCATCTCCACCTCGACCGGCACCGTGATCAAACGTTCCACCTCCTCGGCGGCGTGGCCAGGCCATTGGGTGATCACCTCCACCATCGGTGGCGACAGGTCCGGGTAGGCATCCACCGGGAGGCGGCTCAGCGACCACAACCCGCCGCCCAGCACCAGGAGCATGAGCAGGACCACCAAGAACCGTTGGCGCAACGAGGCGGCGACGATCCGGTTGATGAACGAGGCGGCGGGGACCGCTCGCTCCGGCACAGGAAGAGAAGGCACGCTCACTGCGCTTGGAGGAATTGAACGAACAGGCCACCCTCGACGACGATCGCCTCCCCGGGGCTCAACCCCGCGGTGACTTCATAGCGGTCAGCCACCCGGTACCCGACGGTGACCCGCCGGCGGGCGAAGCGGTTGTCGGCCAGGGCCACATAGACGAAGGGCAGGTTCTCGTCGTCGCGCAACATGGCCGAGACGGGGATGAGGCTCCCGCGGTACTCGCGGCGGGAGTGGATGCGGACCCGCACGTACATCTGCTTGCGTAGAACCCCCTGGGGGTTGGCCGCGACGATCCGCACCCCGATGGCCCGGGTGTTCGGATCCAGGATCGCAGCGATGTTGTCCACGGTGCCGGGCAGGGCCTGGGCGCCGACGCTCGTCTCGATCTCGGCGGCGTCGCCGAGTTGGATGGCCTCGATGTCGGTCTCGAACACATTAGCCATGACCCACACCTGGGAGAGGTCCGCCACCGTGAAGCAGGGCGTGGTCCCGGCCTGGAGTAACGTGCCCGGGCTGATCAGCTTCTCGACCAGGGTGCCGGCGATGGGCGAGCGGATGATGCCGGTCAGATGGGGGATGGGTCGGTTTTCGCCCGTATCCTGGATGGTCTGATCGTCCACGCCCAGGGAGTGCAGTTGCTCGAGCGCCGCCTCACGGTCGGCCTCGGCACTGAGGGCGTCGGTTTGGGCCTGCTCGAGGTCGCGCTGGGCGATCGCGCCGTGCGCGAAGAGTTGCTGGGCTCGGTCGGCATTGCGCCGGACGTTGAGGGCCGTGGCCACGGCTTTGCGATACCCGGTGATCGCCGCGGCGAAGTCCGCCGACGCCAGCGTCGCCAGCGGGTCGCCCGCCTTCACGGCGGCCCCAAGGGGAACCAGCAAGCGCGCCACGGGCCCGGAGACCGGCGCTAGGACGGTGGTGGCCCGATTGTTGTCAAAGCCGACGGTCGCCGTGGCCTCGATGGTGCGGCGGAACGGGCCCGCCGCAACCGTCTGCACCTGCAGGCGTGCCCGTTGCGCCGCCGTCAGGGTGACCTGGTTACCGCCGGTGGGCGGGGCGGGAGGCGGGCCGTCGGGTGGCGCGCAACCGGCCAAGAGGCCGGCCGCCGCCACCACTAGCAAGGCTCGGCTGAAACAATTATCGCGATTCATGAGAACAAAGGAGATTCATTCCACACCAACAGGCGGTACTCCCGCGACCACGGGAGCGCCCTCGACCCAAGACCCAGCAGGAGGGAGACTAGCCGCGCGGGGGAGCGCGACTGGGGCTAAGCCGGCAATCAATGCGACCCACCACCGCGGTCCGGGGCGGGAGCACGGACCCGGGTCGGCCGACGACCTGGGCCGGTTGGACCTCGACGGTGTCCACCGCATGGACCTGGCCATGCGCGAAGAGGCAAACCACGCAGCCGGTCGTGGCGGCTCCGGCGGCCTCGTGCAACACACGATGGAGGGAGGGACAGACCGAGAGGGTGGTGATGACCAAGACCGCCACCGCGAGCAGCCCGGCCAAGGCCGGCTGAGCGGCGCGTCGCATCCCGCGAAGCATTCGGTCCAGTCGCACGATTCAGTTTCAATAGAGCAGAACCCGCGCCGGGTCGCAAGTCCGAATGCGGGAACGCTCGGGGCGCGACCCTCGATGGGCCGGGCCACGAAGGGAGCAAGGGGGCCCACCTACCGGCCACTGCCGCGGGAGGTTCGACCCCGGCGGGGAGGAGGCGGGGCGTGCTGGTGGTGCTCGCCCGTCAGGGGAGCAGCGGCGGGGCGCCCCCCACGGCCTTATTCAGGTCGTATTGGGCCTTGTCGAACTCGGCGATCACCGTGACATACTCCGCGCGGGCTTGGGCCAACGCCTGTTGGGCCTGGATATCCTCCAACACCAGGCCCACCCCGTAGTCCTTGCGCGCGTGGGTCAACTGCCAGGTGTCGCGCGCGGTCACCAAGTTGCGCCGCGCCAGGGCGAGCTGATCGGCCAGCGACCGCACGCGGGTGAGGCTCTGGACCACTTCCGCCGTGATCTGATCCCGCAACTTCTCGCCGCTCAAGCGCGTGCTCTCCAAACGGGCTTGGCGGGCACGCTGTCGCCCGGTGTCGAAGAGGCCGCCGGGGCCGAGGCGCCAACTGAGCCCGACCAAGAGTTCCTCGCTGCTCCCGAAGGCGCTGGGGCCGTTGTCCGGCCCGCCGCCCAAACCCCCGGCGAAGACCTGAGCGCCCAGGGAGGGGATGAGCGGCCCAACGACGGCGGCCTGCTTTTCCGCCCGAGCCGCGCCCACGAGCGCCTGGCTCCGCTTCAGCTCGGGCCGCAGGCGCAGGGCTTGTTCCACGAGCGGGTCGATGGCGGTCTGGGCCTCGACGAGCGTGAGCGGCGCCGGGTCGGTGGCCAGCGGAACCAGTTCCACCCGCGAGTCCAGGTGGAGGAGAGCCGCCAACGCCGCGGCGAGCACCCGCTGGCGCTCCTGGGCTTGGCGCAACGCGATCTGGTAACGTTCGGTCTGGGTCTGCACGCGGAGTTCGTCCCCTTTGAAGGCGATCCCGGCGGCCACGGCCTCATGGAGTTGGCCTTGGTAGTCCCGCGAAATGTGCAACGCCTCCTCCACCACCCCGACCAAGGCGCGGGCCTGGGCCAGGTCCAGATACCCCTGGGCCGCGCTCAACAGGGCGTCCAAGCGCTGGGCCTCCAGCCCGGCGTTGGCGGCCTTCACCAGTTGGCAGGTGGCCAGCGACTGGTAAATCGCGCCACCCAAGTCCACTTGGGCGCCCACGCCGACCCCGGGGGCATAGGCATCGAAGTGCGCGTCGGTCAGCGTCCCCGCCGGGACCGCTTGCGCCAAGCCATCCCGCCGCTGGTAGCCAATGCCGGGGGCGAGCCAGGGGAAGAACTGCTCGAGGGCACGCAAGTGATTAGCCTCCGCCTCCTGCAGCCCTTGCCGGGCCACCTGGATGTCCAAGTTGCGCGCCCCCGCCAGCCGCAAGGTCGCCGGAAGGTCGATGAGGAACGGGCTCCGGTTGGTCGGTTGCGCCCAGGCCGCGGAGCTCGACGCGACCATCAGGCCCGCCGCCACGACCCCCCAGCGCCCAGTGCCACCCCAGGGGTTCATTTGGACCCCAGGACGGTGACGGGCTGGCCGTCGTTGAGGGAGAGCTTGACGGCCAGAATCACCGGCTGCGCCGGGTCAAGTCCACCCGTGATTTCGCTCCGCCCACCGTCGTTGAAACCCCGCTGGACGGGCACGCGCCGCGCGCGTCCGGCCACCACGACGAAGACCGCCGGGCCCGCC
>JAJXTA010000105.1 GCA_021784265.1 bacterium
CTGGGCCAACGCGTGCGACTGGCTGGACCGCTGGCTCTGGGGAGGGGTGGTGCAACTCGCGGGCCTGTTGGTCATCGGCCTCGCCTGGATCGACCGGGTCCTGGACGAGTATGTCATCAACCTTGGCTTTGACGCCGCGTGTCGGCGCTTGGGGCAGGGGGCCGGCTTCACCTCCCGCCTGCAAGACGGCCAGGTGCAGAGTTACCTGCGGGTGCTGGGCGTGGCGCTGACCGTGCTCTTGCTTTGCCTGACCTGGGGTTGCCATTCATGAACCACTTGCCCTTAATCACCACCCTGACGTTCCTGCCGTTACTCGGCGGGGTGCTCTTGGTGGGATTGCGTCCCGCGGGTGAGGGCGCGGCGCGCCGGTGGGCGCTGGGCATCAGCCTGGTCACGCTGGCTTTGGCCGGTTGGGCGTGGCACCGGTTTGACCTCACCCAGGCCCAGTTCCAGTTCGTCGAGCGGCATCCCTGGATTCCGAGCCTGAACGTCGAGTACTTCCTCGGCGTGGATGGGGTGAGCCTCTTGATGCTCTTGTTGACCGGGGTCGTCACGCCCATGGCCATCCTCGCCTCCCGCGGGATCCGCACCGCCGCCTCGCTCTATTTCGCCCTGGTGCTCTTCTTGGAGGCCGGCCTGCTCGGGACCTTCACCGCCCTTAACTTTTTCCATTGGTTTATCTTTTGGGAGCTGAGCCTGGTCCCGGCGTTCTTCCTCATCAAACTCTGGGGCGGCCCGCGCAGCGGCCCCGCGGCGACCCAGTTCTTCATCTACACCATGGTCGGGAGCGTGGCCCTGCTGTTGGCGTTCCTGGCGATTTACATGACCACCGGCCGGTTCGACTTTGTGACCCTGGCCCAAATGGGCCGCGACAACCGCCTCGAGGCTTTCTTTCAAGTGCGACTCGGATGGTACAACCTTTTCCCCACCAAGGAGAGCCTGGCGTTGGCCATCTTCGGCTTGGCCTTTCTGGGGTTCGCCGTCAAGGTCCCCGCGCTCCCGTTCCATACTTGGTTGCCCGCGACGTACGCCGAGGCCCCCACCGGGGTGACCATGCTCCTGACCGGCGTGATGTCCAAGATGGGCGTCTATGGCGTGGTGCGCATCCTGGTCCCGATCTTCCCCGAGCAGATGCGGGCCGCGCTGACGCCGCTGCTCTGGGTCGCCGTGGCGACCATCGTCCTGTCGGCGGCCGCGGCGTTCGTGCAACGCGACCTCAAACGGATGCTGGCCTATTCCTCGGTCAACCATCTCGGTTATTGCCTGCTGGGGTTGTTTGCCGTGCTCAAGTTCACCGGCGCCGACCCGCAGGCGGCCGGAGAAAAGGCCGCCGCCCTCAACGGCGTCTTCTTGCAGATGTTCAACCACGGCCTGACGGCGGCCACCCTTTTTGCCTTCCTGGGGGTGTTGGAGGAACGGAGCGGCGGCTTGCGCGGGATCGCGGACTTCGGCGGGCTGCGCCAGGTGGCCCCCGTGTTTTGCGGCCTGATGGGGATCGCGGTGTTCGCCTCCTTGGGCCTGCCGGGGCTCAACGGGTTCGTGGGCGAGTTCTTGATTTTCAAGGGGGCCTTTAGCTTGGCGACCTGGGCCACCGCCCTCGCCACCCTGGGGTTGCTCGGCACCGCCATCTTCCTCCTCACCTTGGTGCAGAAGGTCTTCCACGGCCCCCTCAACGCGCGCTGGGCGCGGTTTGCCGACCTGACCGCCCCGGAGCGGTTGATGGTGCTGCCGGCCACCGTGCTCATGTTTGTGCTGGGACTCTATCCGCGGCTGCTCCTGGACGTGACCAACCGGACCGTCGCGCATCTGGTCGAGCAGCTTAAGTTCTGAGGCCACGCATGCTTGCCTGGACGATCTACCTCTCCTTCATCGGCGTCGGCGTGCTGCTCTGCTTGCCGGCGGCGCGGCCCGGCGCCGCGCGCGCGGTCGCGCTGCTAACGGCCCTGGCGGGCTTGGCGGCCGGCTTGTGCGCGGCGGCGCACCACCCGCCCAGCCCGGCCTTGGCGGAAGTGACCACCCTCCCCTGGCTGCCCAGCCTGGGCATCCAATATCACCTGGCCGCCGACGGGATCAGCCTCACCCTGGTGCTGGTGACCGGCTTGGCGGCGGTGGCCGGGGTGCTGTTCTCCTGGAACATCGCCACTCGCACCAAGGAGTTCTTTGCGTTTTACTTCACCCTGATCGGGGGCGTCTATGGGGTGTTTCTGAGCTTCGATCTCTTCCTGCTCTTCGTCTTCTACGAGCTGGCCATCATTCCGAAGTACTTCCTCATCGCCGTTTGGGGCTCCACTCGGAAGGAGTACGGCGCCATGAAACTGGCCCTCTACTCCTTCGTCGGCAGCGCCCTGGTGCTGGTGGGGCTCATTGCCACTTACGTCGTGGCGCGCACCCAGACCGGGGTCGCCACCTTCGACCTCCCCGCCTTGGCCAAGGTCGTCTTTCCGGACCAGTTCCAGGTGTGGGTGTTCCCGCTGATCTTCGTCGGCTTTGCGATCCTGGCGGGTCTGTGGCCGTTTCACACGTGGGCCCCGACCGGCCACGTGGCGGCACCCACCGCGGCCTCGATGCTCCTGGCCGGGGTGGTCATGAAGCTCGGCGCCTACGGCGCCCTGCGCGTGGCCATCACCCTCTTTCCCCAGGGCCTGCGGGTGTGGCAGAACTCCATCGCCACCTTGGCGGTAGTGGGGATCGTGTACGGCGCGATGGTGGCCCTGGTGCAGAAGGACTTCAAATTCGTCATCGGCTACTCCAGCGTCAGCCACATGGGCTTCGTCCTGCTGGGACTGGCCACCTTCCATGAAGTCGGGCTGAGCGGGGCGGTCCTCCAAATGTTCTCGCACGGCGTGATCGCCGGGCTGCTGTTCGCGGTGGTGGGCCGCATGGTCTATGACCGCACCCACACCCGCGAGCTGAGCGTGTTGGAGGGGATGAACCTGGGCCAAGCCCTCCCTTTCGCGGCCGTCACCTTTGTCATTGCCAGCCTCGCCTCGATGGGCTTGCCCGGGTTCAGCGGGTTCGTGGCGGAGCTGTCGGTGTTGGTCGGGGCTTGGCATGCCTTCCCCACCGCGGCGGTGGCCGCGGGTGTGGGGATTGTGGTCGGCGTCGGCTATTTGTTGCGGGTGTTGCAGCAGGCCTTTTTCGCGCGGGGCGAGCACGCGGCCGCGGCCGCGCCGCCGGCCGCGCACGCGCTGGAGCCGATCACGCTGCCGGAGCGGTTGGGAGCGATCCTGCTGATTGGGGCCTCCCTGGCGATCGGGCTCTACCCGCGCCTGTTGTTGGACCTGATCGTCCCAGCGTGGCAGTCCCCGCTGTTCACCCAGTTGCGGCAGCAAGCGGGTTGGTAACCCCCCGAGAAGTTATGGCCCCACCTTACACCACCGGCGCCGGGCGTCGCTGTTAGCCTATGAGTAGCGTGGATTATCTCCACCTGTTGGCCTTGATTGTGCCGGAGACCCTGGTGGTCCTCGCGGCGTTGGCGATCCTGGTGGTGGACCTGGGGGTCATGCGCCAAGCCCCGCGGCGCTATCGCTGCCTGATCTCCGCGGCCATCGTGACGGTCGCCTGCTTCGCCGCCATGTTGTGGATGCACGGCGTGCCTCAACACGCCTACGCCCTCGAAGGCGCTTTGGTGGTGGACCCGCTCACCCAGTTCATGAAGCAGGTCTTGTTGGTCTTGGTGTTCGCTACCGCCGTGCTTTCCTTGGACGCCCCCTTCACCGAGCATGTGGGAGAATACTTCGCCCTGCTGCTCTTCGCGACCGTCGGCATGATGTTCCTGGTCAGCTCCGAGGAGCTGCTCATGATCTTCGTGGCGCTCGAGCTCACCAGCCTCTCCCTCTACATCCTTACCGCCTTCAACCACCGCAATCCCGCTTCGGCGGAAGCCGGCCTCAAGTACTACCTGTTTGGGGGCATGGCGGCGGCGTTCACCCTCTTCGGCCTGAGCTTGCTCTATGGGCTGACCGGCGAAACCAACTTGGCGCGCATCGCCGCCCGGCTCCAGGGGCACGGCCTGGACCCGCTCCTGGCGCTGGCGCTGGTCCTCACCGTGATTGGCTTTGGGTTCAAGATCGCCGCCGTCCCGTTCCATCTCTGGGCGCCCGACGCCTACCAAGGGGCGCCCACGCCCGCCGCCGCCCTGATCGCTTCCGGCTCGAAGGTCGCCAGTTTCTTCGTCTTCGCCAAGGTCATGATGCTAGGGTTCGCCGGGAGCGAAGGGAGCGGGGCATGGGCCCGCCTGACGCCGGGGTGGGTGCCGGTCTTGGTCATCCTGGCGGTGGCGTCGATGCTGCTGGGCAACCTGGGGGCCATCGCCCAAAGCAGCGTCAAGCGCCTCCTCGCCTACTCCGCCATCGCCCATGCCGGGTACATGCTCCTCGGGCTTATCACCATGGCCCACACCGGCCAGCGCCAGGCCGGCATGGCGGCCCTGGTCTATTACGTAGCCACCTACGGGCTGACGACCGTCGGCGCCTTCGGGGTGGTGGCCGCGATCAACCCGGCGGCCGACGACGAACGCCTCGCGGACTTGGCCGGCCTCAGCCGGCGCGCCCCGCTGCTGGCCTTGTGCATGATGGTCTTCATGCTTTCCCTGGCCGGCATCCCGCCGCTGGCCGGGTTCTTCGGCAAGTTCTATCTCTTCACCGCGGCGGTGGGCGCGGAACCGGACCACCTCGGGCTGTTGTGGCTGGTGATTTTTGCCATCGCGATGAGCGCCGTCTCCCTTTATTACTATCTGCAAGTGCTCAAGCAGATCTACGTCAGCCCCGCCCCGGAAGCCGCCCCCGCCCTCCGCCCGTCGCTGGCCAGCCGGCTGGCCTTGGGCGCGCTGGCCTTGGCGGTGGTGGTGCTGGGAGCGGCGCCCCAACTGCTGCTCGATCCGCTCGCCGCCGCCATCCAGCGGGTGTTGTAACCGCCTCCCCGGCGCGCGGAGCGCCCGGCGAGGGCGGACTCCTCACGCCGCTGCTCCACGGAACCGTCCCGTTGCCGTGCCGCCCTCGTCCCGGTCGTTTCTGGGCCGCCCCTTTTCCTTTCCGCTTGAATTCGCTCCGGGACGTGCTAAGCCACCCTCATGAGCAAAGCTTTCCTTATCATCGCGCGAAAGGAATTCTCCGCATGAACACGATTCGCCACCCCCGCTTCGGACGTCGGCAGTTCCTCCGGCTGGCCGGTTGGTCCGGGGTCGCCTTCCCCTGGATCAGCACGACGTGGACCCAGGCCGCTTCGCCTAACGGCAAGCTGCGTCATGCCTGCATCGGCGTGGGTGGCATGGGTTGGAATGATCTGCAGAACTTCAAACAACACCCGCGGGTCGAGATCGTGGCCCTGTGCGACGTGGACGCCACCCACCTCGACAAGGCGGCAGGCGAGGTCCCGGGGGCGCGACGCTACACCGACTGGCGCGAGCTCCTGACCCAGGAGGCGGCGAAGATCGACTCGGTCAACGTCGCCGTGCCCGATCACATGCATTGTGCCATCGCCCTCACGGCCGTCCGCGCCGGCAAACATGTCTATTGCCAGAAGCCAATGTGCCACGACGTGGCCGAGGTGCGGGCCTTAACCCAGGCCGCCGTCCAGCACCGGGTCGTCACCCAACTCGGCACCCAGATGGCCGCCGGCGCCGGCGATCGGACCACGGTCCAGTGGCTCAGGAGCGGCGTCGTGGGCAAAATCAAACACGCTTACCTCTGCTCGAATCGCCCGGGGGCCGTCGAGGCCTATCGCTTGGCGGGCCCACGACCGGCCACGGGCCAGGAGCCACCCCCAAGCCTGGCCTGGGACCTGTGGTTGGGCACGGCCCCCGTGCGCCCGTTCGTCCCGGACATCTATCACCCCACCAAGTGGCGGGCGTGGCAGGATTTCGGCACCGGGTGGTCCGGGGACATCGGTTGCCACGTCTTCGACGCCGTCTGGAAGGGCCTGCGCCTGCAGCCCCCCAAAGACGTGGCGGCCGAGGTGCAGGCCTCCTGGGAACACTCCCCCGCCCGCCGCGCCGACACCTGGCCCCAAGCCAATCACCTCACCTGGACCTTCCCCGGCAACGAACTCACCCTCGCCGACGAATGGACCCTCGAATGGTTCGACGGCGCCTTCTACCCGCCCAAGGAAATCCGCGCCCTCTATTCCGTGGAAGATTACCCGGCGGAATCGGCGATGGTGGTCGGGACCGAAGGGGCGTTACTGAACCCCCTCGGGGGCACGCCCGTGCTGCTGCCGGAGGAGAAATTCCGCGGCGTGGCGCGTCCCAAGTTACCTAATCTAAATCATTACCATCAGTTTGCCGACGCCTGCCTGGGCGGGCCCCTGTGCGCCTCGCACTTCGCCCAGACCGGCCCGATGACCGAGGCCATCATCCTCGGCACCGTCGCCATCCGCGTCCCCGACCAGCGGCTGGAGTGGGATTCGCCCCACCTGCGCATTCCTAATCATCGGGAGGCGGAACATTACCTCCGCCGCGACTACCGCTCGGGTTGGGGGGTGACCCTGGGCTAAAACCCCGTCGTTGCCCAGGAATAGGACAGCCGGCCCGGTCCGGCCCGATTCTCAGAAGTGAGGGCCGACAGCCTCGGGGCTCCCCCAGGCGCACCCCTCCACCCGGGAGCCCTTGCCGGGTGGCACGCGGCAAAAAAGTTCTGGTCCAGAAATGGAACTGGCGATCTTGAGACCAAGATCGCCAGGCGACAACTCAAGGCGCGGGACGCCGGGGCCTTAGGACCCGGCGCGGCAAGATAGGAGGTAGAGGAGGATTTTTGCCCCCATACTGATCACGGGAGCGGTAAGCAATACCCAATTTCCGTCGCAGAAATTCAGTATTTTTGTCATGAGAGACTGCTGAGCAACTCCCATGCCATTGCCTTTTCTGATAACGCTGGCCCCCTCCCTGCACCCGCCCTGATGCCCCCTCGCACCCCGGAATTGGCCCACGCCGGGCCCCACCAGTCCGCGCCTGTCTTCCTGGGCGGGGGCCGCACCGTTCAAGGGTTCGCGAGTGCCACCTCGGCCTTCCCGGCGGCGCGCACCTGCTGGCGCAACGACTCCAACTCGCCTCCCGGGGTGACATGGATGAAACACACCCGGTCGGCCAAAACGGCGACCAGGGCGTTGCGGCGCCGGGCCAGTTCGGCCGTGGCGCGGCCCTCCCCGGGGTCGAACGCCGAGAGCAACAGCAACCGCCCCTCCCTCACCGCCCGCCGCCACTCGGTCGGCACGCGGAAATCGGCCAGGCCGCGCGCCGGACAAAGCACCACCGGTTGCGGCCCGCGCAACAGAATGCGCAGACACTCCTTCTCCACCGGCGAGTGGAACCCGCTGACGACGATGGTCCCCTCGCGCCGCCACCGCTGCGCCAGGTCATAGGCCCGGAGAATCCGCTCCCCCGGACACCGCACCGAGCAGAACAATCCTAACGTGGCGCCAGGCCCGCCGGCCGGCCCGCCAGCCCAGAACACCGGGCAGGCGTTCCGCGAGATGCGGGGGGGAGGCGGCGCCATGAACCCACGGCCCCAGCCTTCCGCCAAGCCAAGGTCGGCTGCCGACAGGGTGCGCGCTTCAAGCTCCATGACCATCCACGTTGCCGTCGTGGTTTCCCCGACCATGAACCCGTCGCGCTCCAATTCCAGCGAAAACCGCGCCCGTCAGCCCTGGCCCAAGCGCGGGTCAGTGTGAAACGGGGCGATGAAATCCGACGCCTCCGCGAGTCACCAGCGGCGCTGCCCACGCCCGCCAGCGGTTCAGGCCGGCTCGAGGTTGGCCACGAGCGGCTGGGATCACAGCACACCATCCATCTGGCGGAGGGGGTGTTTGTGTTGCTGTCGGCTTTCCCCGGCGCGCCCAGCGTGGGTCGTCTGGAATGACCTCGGCCACCATCTACCCCTTGAAAGTCCAAGCCATCCG
>JAJXTA010000106.1 GCA_021784265.1 bacterium
CTTGCCCGGCAAATACCACCCCTACGACCGGGCCAATCCGAACTGGGCCGGTTGGATGAATGCCCTCTTCGGCATCTCGGTGGTGGGCGCAACCCCCGCGCTCGATGCCATTGTCACCAATGACTTCTACAGTCCCTTGGCCGTCCAAGGGGTCGCCACCCTCGGTTCGATCACCCCAGGCTATCAAGCCGCATTCACCACGTGGAAGATCTGGGAAGGGGTCCAACCCACCACAGCGCGGACGGTCCTGACCGACAGCGGCTATCTTGGGGCGCGGCCCGGGACCGCCGCCCTGCTCGTCAAGGCTGGAGCGGGCAACGGCGGCAAGACTGCCGTAAATACCTTTGCCCTCGGTGACACCTATCCGGATAACGGTCCGCCCGCCACGCAATGGAACACGCGCTCGGATCTGTTAGGAGCGATCTATCGCAGCCACTTCGGGCTCCAGCCCGTCGTCGATGTGACCGGCACGAACGCCGCCTACGTGCTCCCAGAGTACCGCCTCTGCCAAAACGGCAGCGCCCTGCTCTTCCTGATGAACGAATACACCAACACCGCCACGGTGACCGTCTCGGCACCCACGCTGTTGGCGGGGCGTAAAGTGGAAGACCTCATTCAGGGCGGGGTCCTGACGACCAATTCCACCGGTACGCTCGGGCTGGCGCTGGGCGGCGACGAAGTGGCCCTCCTCTACGCCTACCCCAGCCTCGACGGCCAGGACCGCTCCTTGATCAACCCCAATCCGAACAAACTCTGGTTCACGACCGCCCCGCCGGCGGTGTGGCCCAACGGCGCCCCCTACCCCGTCGGCCTGGGCTACGATCTCCGGGAGACGAATCTCCTGCTCCGCGTGGGGTTCGAGCGGGTGGGCCAAGCGGGGCAAGTCTTCGGCCTCTCGGCGCCAGTGGCAATCACCGGGCTGGGGACCAATCTCGTCAACGTGCCGGTGCCCGACGCCGACCCGAACAATCCGGACTACGTCTCCTCGCCGGAGGGAGGTGACTACGTCTTCCACGCTTGGTTGGAGAAAGACGGCCAACAGTTCAGCGACTGCCGCATGCCCGTGCGCCTGCTCTGGGGCGTGCATCCGCTCAGCCCGCTCCTTACCGCGCTGGTGCCCGGGCAGACCTGCCAAGTCCCGCTCGGCTGGGAAGAGCTGCCCTCCTATGTGCCTGGGGATCCGACGCCCATCGACCGCGCGGCGCTCTGGGACTCGCTCGAGCCCCGGCAGCATTACCGGGTGGCGCTCCAACTCCTTTCCGCCGGTCAGGTGGTGGGGACCTCGAGTCTGCTCACCGTCGAAGGCACCGCCACCAACCTCTTCAGCATGACCGTCCCCGCCAACGCGAACGGGCCCTTCTCCTGGGCCGCCACCCTGAGCACCGCCCCCAACGTCCTGAGCCACGACGTGCTGGATAGCTTCGAGGGGCGCGAGCGGGGGGCGATGTACACCAGTGCCACCAATTACCTCACCAACGAGGTCTATACGCTCCCTTGGAGTGGGTATAACTACGCCTTCCCCAACACCAACCACGTCAACCTCTGGCAAAACGAAGGCGTCCAGCTCCTGGGCTCCGACGGCTCGCAATCGGCCTTCCTGGTCATTACCAACCCCCCCGGCCAGGTGTATTCGGGTTTTGGGTTCGCCTATGTCTTCCCCACGAATTGGGCCTTGCCCAGCGACACGAATCAGTGGCGCAACTACTCCTTCGCCTTCGACTTCATGGAGGCGAGCGGGCTGGCGTGCGTCATGGAGATGCAGGTCAAGAGCACGAACGAGCAATGGATCCAGTTCACCCAACCCTATAACCCCACCAACGGCTGGGACACGATCCATGCCACCCTCGATCAGTTCGCCAGCCCGAGCGGGCCGGGCCTGGGCGGCTTCGACCCGCACCACGTGAAGACTCTCGTGGTCAACATCCGCATGGAGGCGGGGGCCGTGCAATACGTTGGTTCGTTCGATAATATCCGGTTCCAGGGGCCCGAGACCGACCTCGGCGGGGGCCAACCCACCGCCCTCTACCGCAGCGCCGACGATAGTCTCGGTTGGCTGAGCATCGGCAGCGACGGGGCCGAGGTGATCGTCTCGTGGCTAGTCCCCGGCACGCTCCAAACCGCGATGGACCCCCAGGGACCGTGGACGAATCTCACCAGCGCCACCAGCCCCTACCCCGTCCAACCCGGGACCAACCGGCAGTTCTTCCGGCTGACCCGGTAGCGGCCGTGCGAGGTGCTGCCAGCGGTTCGCCCGCGGCGTCGCCCCATTGGGCCCCTCGAACCCCGCGCCCGTGGGTGGCACTGTCGCCAAGCCGGCCGCGTGGACCCACGGCACCCAGCAACAAGCGGCGCAAGGGGAGGAACCCAATGGCCTTTTCCGTTGAATCGCGCGGCTCGCCCGCATAGGTTTTGCGCCCATGAATGTCTTCGTCACCGGCGGGGCGGGTTACATCGGCTCGGTCTGCGTCGAGAAGCTCCTGGAGGCGGGCCATCGCGTCACCGTGCTGGACAACCTCAGCGAGGGCCACCGCGCCGCGGTGGATCCGCGGGCCCGCTTCATTCAAGCCTGTCTGAGCGACGCGCCCGCGGTGACCCGGGCGGTCAAGGAAGTCAAACCGGAGGCGGTGCTCCATTTTGCCGCCAACGCCTTGGTGGGTGAATCGATGACCAACCCGGCCAAGTACTTTCGCAACAACGTGGCCAACGGCTTGAATCTATTGGATGCCGCCGCGCAGGGGGGCGTCCGGAAATTCGTGTTCAGCTCGACCTGCGCCACCTACGGTCCACCGGGCGAAGCGGCGATCACCGAGAGCCTGCCGCAACGGCCCATCAATCCTTATGGGGAGTCCAAACTGATCTTCGAAAAGATGCTGCGCTGGTATGGCCCGGTGTATGGCCTGGAGTTCGTCGTCTTTCGCTACTTCAACGCCGCCGGCGCCAGCAGCCGCTTCGGCGAACACCACCGCGTCGAGACCCACCTGATCCCCAACGTCCTGAAGGTGCCCCTCGGCCAAGCCACGCATTGCGACATCCTCGGCACCGACTACCCGACGCCCGATGGGACCTGCATCCGGGATTACATCCACGTGGCGGACTTGGCGCAGGCCCACATCCTGGCGATGGCCCCCGGCAAACAGGGCTGCTACAACCTGGGTAACGGCGCCGGCTATTCAGTGCGGGAGGTCATCCGCGCGTGCGAAGAGGTGACCGGCCAAACCATCCGCGCCGATGCGCGCCCACGCCGACCCGGGGACCCGCCGCGGTTGGTCGCCGCAGCCGACCTGGCCCGGCGCGACCTCGGCTGGCAGCCCCAATTCCCCGCCCTGCGCGCGATCGTGGCCTCCGCCTGGGATTGGCATAAGGCCCATCCGCACGGCTACCCCGAGTAAGGGCACGCCGACCGGGTTGCGGGACCGGGCCAAGTGGGGAGGATGGGTGGGGCTGACGGGCGCGCGCCAGACGCGGGGAGTCCCCCGGGCCGAGCGACGCTGCGGAGCTTAGCGCTCCACCCCTTCGGTGACCGCCACGGTGCCTTCCTCGGCGTCCTCGGCCGCCTCGCTGTCGCCCACGCCTCCCGCGCTAAACTTGTATTCGTTGAGTTTATTTCTCAATGTCCGAATACTGATATCCAGCAGTTTGGCGGCGTGGGTCCGGTTGCCGCCGGTCTTCGCCAACGCGGCCAAAATCTGGCGCTTCTCCAGTTCGGCCAGCGTAAGAATCCCGGCCTCGGGATCGGCGGCGCCCGGCGGGTTCGTGGGGGCCTCGGGTCCCGCCGCGGGCCGGGCGGGGGTGGGACAAAAGAGCTTCGAGAAGCCGAGGTCCTCCCCTTCGATCATTGCCCCCTCGCCGCAGAGGATCACGGCCCGTTCGATGACGTTTTGCAGTTCACGGACATTGCCCGGCCAGTTGTGCTGCTGGAGCAGGTCCAGGCAGGCGGGGGAGATGCCCTGGCAGCGCACCCCGTGCTTGCGGGTGTAGCGCTGGACGAACTGCGCGGCCAGCCCCGGGATGTCCTCGCGACGTTCCCGCAGGGGCGGGACGTGGATGGGCACCACGTTGAGGCGAAAGTAGAGGTCTTGGCGGAACTCCTTGCGTTCGACGCACTGCTCCAAATGCCGATTGGTCGTGGCGATCACCCGGACATCCACCTGAATCGTCCGGTTGCCTCCCACCCGCTCCAGTTCCCGTTCCTGTAACACGCGCAGGAGCTTGGCTTGGACGTTGGAGGAGATTTCACTGATCTCGTCGAGCAAGATCGTGCCGCCATGGGCCAGCTCGAACCGGCCTTCCCGTTTGTTCAGCGCCCCGGTAAAGGCCCCCTTCTCGTGGCCGAAAAACTCGCTCTCGATCAGGTTCTCCGGGATGGCGGCGCAATTGACCTTGATAAACGGGGCGGTGGCACGCGGGCTCTGGCGGTACAGGGCGCGGGCGACCAGTTCTTTGCCCGTACCACTCTCCCCCTGGATCAAAACGGTGGCCTGGGTGCGCGCCACCTTGCGGATCAACTGGCGCAACTGGTCCATCCCCGCGCTTTTCCCCAGCAACTCGCTCTGGCCGTCGTCATCGCTCTCCTGGCTGAAGTAGCGATTGACCTTGACCAATTGACTGTATTCCTCCGCCTTGGAAAGCGTGATTTCAAGCTGCTCGTTGGAGTACGGCTTGAGGAGGTAATCGAACGCCCCGTTGCGCATGCACTCCACCGCTGACGGGACCGAGCCGTAGCCGGTGGTGATGACCACCAGTGGCCGCTGGGGGCGGCTCTGGATTTGCTGGAGCAGGTCCGTCCCCTCTCCGTCCGGGAGCCGGACATCCACAAAGACCAAGTCCCACGTATCCTTGGCCAGCAGTTCCTGCGCCGCCGCCAGAGTCGTCGCCGCGGCCACGTCGTAGCGCCGCTGGCGCAACTGCAGTTCCAGGTTCTTGCGCACGATCAGGTCGTCTTCCACGACGATGATCTTTTCAATCGGCATGATGCTGTGTGCTTGAGCGCGCCTCCGCCTTGCCTCGCCTAACCGGCGGTCGTGCCCGCGGGGCGGCCGGCCCCCCCCGCGGCGGCGGACCCGCGGCGATAGAGGTCCGCCACATAGTGCGGGCGCTGGCGGTGAGCCGAGGGTAAGTTGCGGACCGGGACCAATCCTCGCCGCAGGAGGGTCTGTTCGTTTTCCCGGTCCAGGACGATGATCTTCATAATGATTTCCTGGTTGAGCCGCAGCAACGCCACGACCTCGGGTTGCCGCGCCCGTTCCGCCGGGGCGAGCCGTTGCCAGCGCACCCGGTGTTTTCGCAAGTCATCTAGCGACTGGTTGAGGTGGGCAAGCAAGTCTTTTCTGCGCCGCGCGCCGGCGTAGATGGCCTCCGGCTCGGCGTGGCGCCAGCTCTGGGCCTCCGCTTCCACCAGCGTCAAGAGTTCGCGGCAGACCTGGAGGTGGCGGCGCAGGCTCGCCGCCACGTCCGCGTCGGGCGAAGGAGGCGTCGGGCTCATTTTGCCACCGCGGGGGTGTTGGTGCTGGTCATCCCGTGTTCCAGGGCGCGGGCGGCCACGATGGCGTTGGTCTCCCAGCCCAAATAGTTGCGGCGCCATTGGGCCATGTCCTTGAGGGTGGCCAGGCTTGGGGCCACGGCGTTAGTCCCCAGGTTGCCGCCCAAGACCACGATCTGGTCGTAGGCCTTGCTCGCCGCCGCGGGCTGCCGCAGGCGCTCGAGCACCAAGCCGATCTGGTAGAGCACCGGCATCTGCCAGGCTGCGGAGCCGTTGAGCGTCAGCAAGCTCTGATAGATCTGCAAGGCGCTGCTGTAGTCCCCCTCATTGTAGAGTTGGTTGGCAATATCGTTGCCCGTCCGCTGCTGCCAACTGACCCAGGCCGCCGGTTGGGCGGCCGACTTGGCCTGCTCGGCCTGCAAGAGCAGCAGCACCTGGCGCATCGCCTCCTGGTTGAGGCCCAGTTGCTTCAGCGAGGTCGCCAACTGGTAGCGCACCTCCGGCTCCTCCGCTTGCCCGGGGTTCTGCTTGAGAAAATCTTTGGCTTGCGACACCACCTCGGTGTAGCGCTTGAGCGCCGCCAAGGAGAGAATCAGTTTGAAGCGGATCTGAGCCGCGTTGAGGTCCGGGCTGCCCAGCTTGAGCAGCCGGGTCAGATTGTAGGCGGCGGTCGCGTAGTCGCCCTGCTGGTAGTACGTCTCGGCAATCTCGGTCTGGGCCCGCAACACCAGCCGCTGGTAATAACCGAGATTGTCCTCCTTGACTTCAAGGGAGCTGGAGAGGACGGCGAAGAACTTGTTGAGGGCGTTGGTGTAGGCCCCGACCAGCCGGGAGAGCAGTCCCTGGCGCAGGAGCACCTCCGGCACACTCGGGTCGTTCGGGTAGGTGTGCAGGAACTGAGAGTAGATCTGGAGAGCCTGCAGCGGCTGGTTCTCCTGGTCGCTGATTTGCGCCATTTCCAGCAGGGCCGAAGCGCGGAGGTCATCCGGCACCCCCGGGCTCTCCAACAGCGTCGTGAGTTTGTATTTGGCCTGCGGCAGACAGAGGTCGTGCCGCAACTGCCGGGCCACCACCAACTGCTGTTCAAACGCCGCGCGCGCCGCGCGCGCGCTCTGGTCGCCGTGCAGCGCGCGCACCAGGTTCGAGCCGTCCACCAACGGCGACGGTTCCAACAGCACGGGGTTGATGTGCGGTTGGCCATCGACATTGGTCCCCGCCGACGGAGCCCCGGCTGGCGGCGCCTTGATCTGGCCACCCGCCGGCTTCGGCCCGCGGGCCGCGGGAGCGTTGGTCCCCGCCACCCGGCCGGCCGCCGGCACGTCCGCCGACAAGGCCCCCGTCAGCATCACCCCTCCCAGAACCAGGCCAGCCAGCAACGGTGCCCGCCGAGGACGGGTCGTGGCCGTCAGCGGAACATGGACACCGCCGCGACAGGGACAACCACCCGGAGTTGGCCCAGAATGGCCTTCGGGCTCGCCATTCATGAGCGGTGGGGGGGAACCGTTGGCAAAGGCATGCACCGCGAGAAAATCACGGCGTCGAATAGCTCACCGTGCTGGAAGCCGCCGGGCCGGGCGTCGGCGGGCGAAAAAAATCCGGCGGGACCACCACGGCAGCATTGATCCCGCCCGGGCCGTTGGTCCCCCCCGGCTGGGGGCTAAAGAACGGCACGAACATCTGCGGCGTCAGCCCCGGGCCGCCCATCGGCGCCCCTGAATTCGGCCCGCCGCCCATCGGGTTCGGCGGCCCAGGCGGGGGAGGCGCCGGCGGGTTGTTCGCCGCCGGTCCCGCGACCTCGGCCTGGGCCGGCGGGGTATTGGTCGGGGTGCGCGGCGCCACGGCGGGTTGCGGCGGCGAGGGCGGGATGACCATGTTGTTGGTGACGATGGGTTCCGGCGGGTCCAGGGGAGGCAAGGCCACCGCGGCGACGTTGGCCGCGTGCGAATCCTCGAAACGCAAGGGCGGCGGGCCCACGCGCGGCAGATAATCAGTCCGCGCGCCACTCACCATCATGGCCGCTCCCACCACTCCGCCCATCCATAGTGTGCGACCCTGGATCGGCGGGTTTGAGCGCCCAGGACGTGTGGAGGTGGCACGCGGAAAGAGAAAATTCATGCGCATGGAGAGGCCAGGAAAGCACCACCCCACGGGCGGGGGCCGCCAGAGGCGCGGTGGGTCATTTGTGCCGTAGTCGCGTCAACAGTCACCGGGAGGTCTATCGGCAGCTTTTGCCTACCACTTGAGGGCCGGACGCCGGTTTTTCCAAATAACTTCCCCAGCAGTAAACTTTTGCCGCCAACTGACGATAACCTCTACGGCTATCTATGGACGTGTTGACAGCGCCGCCGT
>JAJXTA010000107.1 GCA_021784265.1 bacterium
TCATGCACATCCAGATGATGCCGCATGGAAAGACGGATGTTAACAATAACGGCGCCTTCTCGACCGATTTCATCGGCCGGAACTACCCCTATCCGGAAGCCGACTATGCCACCCGCGCCCGCATCTGGCGGGCGCATCGGGACTACACCCAGGGGCTGCTCTACTTCCTGGCCACCAGCCCACGGGTGCCGGCCAATGTCCGCAACGAGATGCGGCGGTGGGGCCTCTGCGAGGACGAATTTGCCGACACCGGCGGTTGGCCGTGGCAACTCTATGTGCGCGAAGCCCGGCGCATGGTCTCCGATTACGTGATGACGGAGCGCAACTGCCGGGACTCGACCCGCCTGCCCGACGGCATCGGGTTGGCCGCCTACGGCATGGACTCCCACAACTGCCAGCGAATTGTCCAGGACGGGCGGGTGCGGAACGAGGGGGACGTGCAGGTGGGCGGGTTTCCTCCCTACGCGATTGCCTATCGCGCGATCATTCCCAAGGCGGCGGAGTGTGGCAACCTGCTCGTCCCGGTTTGCCTGTCGGCCACCCACATTGCTTATGGCTCGATCCGCATGGAGCCGGTGTTCATGATCCTGGGCCAATCCGCGGCCACGGCCGCGGTCCAAGCCATCAACGCGCAAACCACCGTGCAAGGGGTGCTGATCGGGGAACTGCAGGCCCGGCTGCAAGCCGACGGTCAGATCCTGGACTGGGCCGGCAGCGGGCCCGCGGCGGCGCCTTCACCACCGGCACGGGGGCGCTAGCGCGCCCGGATTACTTGAAATCCTCGGGTTTGTCTTTCGCCGCGTCGGGCCGGGTCTTCTCGAGCACGGACGTGGCATTGGTGGTCGAGTTGGTGGCGGACCCCGAGATGGATAAGTTGGCCGTCAGGGCCCCCGCCGGGGCCGCCTCGTTCAGTTTGGCGAGGATCTCATCGGTCAGGTCTGGCAAGCCGGAGGAGAAGAGGACAATCGGCGTCTGGGTGTAGCCCTCGCCCGTGCCGTCGAGGACGAGGTTGTAGCCGCTGGCGCGGGCGCGTTTGTCGATCAGCTCGCGGATTTCGCGCAAGATGTTGTTGCGCATGCGCAACTGTTGATCGCCGAGCTGGGTGCGGGCGTTGCGGTCGAATTGATCGAGGTTCTGCTTGATCTCTTGCAGCTCGACCAGCTTGCTCTCGGCGGCCTTCTTGCGTTTGTCCCGTTCGTCGGGTGAGACGGCTTGGTCACTGGCGCTTTCGAGCAACTTGCGGTAATCCTCGTTGGCTTTGGTGAATTCATCGACGATGTCCTTGCGGGCTTTGTCGAACTCGCCGGCGTGGTCCTTGAGCTGGACATCGGCCTGTTTGGTTTTCCAGTAACCGTCGAAGAGGGTTTTGAGATTGACCAAGGCAATCTTGGGCTGGGTCTGGGCGGCCAGCGCCACCGTGGCGGCCACGGTGGCCATCAGCACGCCCGGCAGGCGGAACAAGGAACGTCGGGAGGAGGGATTCATGGAGGGTAGGGGTAACGAGGCGCCGTCGGCTTAGTACTCGCGGGTGAAGCCCACGCCAAATTGGAATTTGCCGCTGCTGCCGTTGTAGCGGTCGTGGGTTATCGGGATGGCGTAATCCAGCCGCAGGGGGCCCATGGCCGGGATGTTGAGCCGGATGCCAATGCCGTAATCATCATTATAAAAGGTGTAATTGCTGTTGGGCACCCGGAAACTGTACGGGGCCGCGTAAACATTACCAATATCATAGAAAAAGGCCAGGCGCAAACGTTCAATAATCGGGATGCTGTATTCGGCCGACCCCCACCAGTAGGTGTCTCCGCCCAAGGGCTCGGAGCCGCTGGGGTCCCGGGGGCCGACGAAGTGGAAGTCGTAGCCGCGAATGTCGTACAGGCCGCCCAGGAAGAATCGGTTGAAGAGGAAGATCGAACTGCTCCGGCCGTAGGGAGCGATCACGCCGCTGTGGCCGACCAGCTCCAGGACGTGCCCTTCGGCGAACCCCTTGAAGTAGCGGGAAGTGGCCAACTCGACCTTGTAGAAGTTGGCCTGTCCGCCCAGCGGACCCCCAGCCACCTCGGTGGACAGGGTGGTCAGTTGGCCCTTGTCGGGGAGCATGATGCTGTTGCGGGTATCGTAACTGATGGAGGTGCCCACCTTCGAGTCCAGCTCGTGGCCGGCCGACTGCAGAATGGGCAACGGAGCGCTGGGATCGACATGGGTGATGCCGACATCCTCGATGGTGTAACTGACCGTTCCGCGCCAGAAGTCGTTCCACAGGGCCCGGGTCAGGCTCATCGTCATGCCGATCTCGACCGTGTTGTAGAGCGTGCTGTAAAAGTCGAAGTTGCGGTCGTAGAGGTCCACCTCGAACGCCAGTTTCCGGTTGAGGAACCAGGGTTCGATAAACGTCATTTCATAATCCTGCACCAGCAAGCCGTATTCGGCCCGCAGGCGGAGCTTCTCGCCCCCGCCGGTCCCCACGAAGTACGGGGACTTGAACAGGTCGAAGTTGCCCTGGTCGAGCTCGACGAAACCGAGGAGCGACTCGACCGAGCTAAAGCCGGCGCCGACCTGGACGTTGCCAGTATTCTGCTCCTCGACCCCGATGACCAGGTTTTGGTGATTGGCCACCTCGGTCTTCTCCGGCTCGGCATCGACCTTGCTGAAGTAGGTCAGCCCGTAAAGGCGGTTGGTGCTGAGTTTGACGCGGACATTGTCGAAGACCTCCCCTGGGGAGACGGCCAACTCGCGGCGAATTACCTTGTCCTTGGTCTTGGTGTTGCCCTTGATCTCGATCTTCTCGATGTAGGATTTCTCCCCTTCCTGGATGTGATAGACGATGTCGATGGTGCCCTTCTCGGTGTTGGGGATGCGTTCCGGGGTGATGATGGCGTCGATGTAGCCACGAGCGCCATAAAAGTCGTCGAGGGCCTCGCGGTCCGCGACCAGGGACTTCGGTTTGAAGACTTGGCCCGGCCCCATGCTGAGGCCTTTGTGCACCTTCTCCCCTTCCCGGGTGTAAACCTTGGAAAGGATCTCGTTGGTGGAGAAGAGCTTGTTGCCCTGGAAGTCCACCGAGCCCACGTGGTAGAGCAGCCCCTCGGAGATCGTCAGCCGGATGATCATCCGCTTGGGCGTCAGTTGCTGGAATTTGATGTCCTTGAGCTCGTAATCGATGTAGCCGGCTTCCCGGTAGAACTCGCCCAAGCGGTCTTTGTCCTCATCGAATTGCTCGTCCTTGAGCACCCCACTGCCGGTGAGCCAGGAGAACATCCAGTGCCGGCGAGTCTTGATCACGTGGCGCAGCTTGCGCTGGGTGAAGGCCTCGGCGCCGATAAACTGGACATCCACCACCCGGACCTTGGGGGCCTCGGTGATCTCGAAGGTGACGGTGCCGCGTCCGAGTTTGTCGTCGGTGGCCTCGTCATATCTGACCTTCGTCTTCTGGTAGCCGGCCTTTTGGTAGAGCTTGAGGATTTCCTGGGAATCGTTGAAGAGTTTGCGTTCGTCCAGCGGCTCGCCGATCTTGGAGGAGACCTTCTTCATCAGTTTCGAGGTCTTGTAGCGCTTGTTGCCGGTGAAGAGGATCTGGGTGAGGGTGGGCTTGCCCTGCACGATGTAAATGAGGTTGAGGCCCCCTTCGACGGTTTCCTCCACGACCCGGATGTTCATGAAGTAGCCGGTGCTGTAAAGGTTGCGCACGTCGTCATCGACGTTGTTGCGGTTGTACGGCTCCCCCACCTTGACCCGGATATTGGCCCGGATGAGGGAGTCGCTCACCGCCGGGGGGCCGACGTGGCGGATCTCGATCTTCTTGATGATGGGCAGATCGACGTTCTGGGCCCAGCCCAAGGGCACGCCCAGCGCCACCAGCAGCCACCACAGGCCGCCGCGTAGCCAGCGGGTCAGCCCGTCAGGACTCCACCGGCATGTCCTCGCCGCTGATCTTGGAGGCGCTTTCAAAACGTGTATAGGCTCGCAAAAAAGTCAGATAAACATCACCGGTGGGCCCGTGCCGCTGTTTGTCGATGAGCAAGTTCACCGGCAGGGCCTCGGCTTCCGGCCCGGCGTCGTCGTCATCATCTCCGCTGGCCGCCTTTTTGGGATTCCCCGGATCGGCCTTATACAACAAGCCAACCAAGTCGGCATCTTGTTCAATGGCCCCGGACTCACGCAAGTCGGAAAGCCGCGGCTTCCGGCTCTTGTCCCGCTCGACGTCCCGGTTCAATTGGCTCAAGACAATCACCGGGACCTTCAGCTCTTTGGCCAAGGCCTTGACCCCGCTGGAAATGTCGGCGATTTCCTGCTGCCGGTTCAGGTCGGCTCGGCGCGCAGTAGAATGGAGCAACTGGAGGTAGTCAATGACAAAGAGCTTGATTCCAAACTGTTGCCACAGGCGCCGCGCCCGGGCCCGCAACTGCAGGATGGAGAGGCCCGGGGTGTCGTCGATGAACAGCGGCGCCCCCGCCAGCTTGCCCGCCGCCCCGGTCAGCTTGGGAAAATCCCGCTCGGCCAGAAACCCCTCCCGGATGCTGCGGAGGTTGACCCGCGCGCGGGAACAGAGCGTGCGCAGGACGAGGGAGTCGGCGGTCATCTCCAGGCTGAAGATCGCCACCGGCAGCTTCTGGTCCACCGCCACATGCTCCGCCATGTTCATCGCCAGCGAGGTCTTGCCCATGCTCGGACGGGCCGCGATCACGATCATCTCCCCCCCGTGCAGCCCGCTGGTCATCTTATCCAAGTCCACAAAACCGGTGCTCAGGCCGGTGATTTGCCCTTGGCGCTGGTGGTAGTCCTCGATGGTGGCGATGGCGCGTTTGACCAGCTCCTTGATGGCGGCGGAGCTGGCCTCAACCCGCTCCTCGCTGATCCGGAGCACGTCGCGTTCGACCTCGTCCAACAGCCGCTCGACCTCGCCCTGCTCCTCGTAGGCCCGCCCGATGATCCCAGTGCAGGTCTGGATCAACCGCCGGAGGATGTACTTTTCCCGGACGATCTCCGCGTAGTAGTCCAGGTTGGCGGCCGATGGGACGCCGTCCATGAGGCTGGAGAGGGCGGCGTAGCCCCCCAACCCCTCGAGGAGGTTCTTGTCCTTCAGCCGTTGGCCGACCGTGACCAGGTCGATTGGTTCCTGGTGATCGTACATCTCGACCAGGAGATCGAACAGGGTCTGGTGCCGAACGTCGTAAAACACCTCCGCCTCGGGGCGCACCCGGGGCTCGCGGGAGGGACGCCCGCCCCGGGCGGTCTCGAGGTCCGCCTGGCGGCTGACGGCGGCGGCCGCTCTGAACTTCTCCAGGCAGTGGCCGAGCCCCTCCTTCGGCGCCAGCAGGATGCACCCCAACACCCCTTGTTCGGCTTCCAGGGCGTGCGGCGGCAGCCGGTCCACCCGCGGGGTAGCGCCCGGCCGCCGGGGCTGGGCTGGCTTGGCCTCGGGAAGTGGCGTCCCCGCGGTCGAGGGGGCCGTGGCGTCAAGGGTTTCCGGCATCGCGCTAAGCTTCGCCGTCCAGGCGGGAGGACCTCAGCTCACGCGGCTGCTGGCCACGCGGACGCGACCCCACGCCGTGGGGCCGGGGAGCGGAAGGGAGGTCATAGGTGCGCGGCGGAGGCTGCCTTTGTCGGCGGTCTTCTGGCAACGAGAAGTTATCCACCGTGTTCAGGAGGCCGACCCGCCCCGCCGCCCCCCGTGCGGGCGAGCCGGCGGGCTCGTCTTTGGCCTATTCCTTGCGCGGCGGCCGGGGGCGAGCGGCTTTGGCTTCCTTGGTGGCAGGAGCCGGCTTGGTCTCCGCCGGGGCGCCTTTGCCCTCGCGGCGCGGCTTGCCGCCCCGGGCCGACGAGCTTTCGCCGGCGGCCGCCCCTTCGGGCGCCGCGGTCTTGGCGGGCGTCTCGGCGGGGGTGGTGCTCTCGATCTTGACCTTGAGGGTGGTCGTCACGTTGGCGTGCAGCCGCAGTTCGATCTCGTGGTCGCCGAGGGTTCGCAACGGATGTTCCAGGTGAATCTTGCGCTTGTCCAAGGCAACCTCGCATTGGTGCTTCAGCTCGTCCGCGATGGTGCCGGCCGTCACGGAGCCGAACATCTTGCCGTCGGCCCCGGTTTTGACGCCGATCTTGAGGAGCAACTTGGAGAGCGAGGAAGCCAATTCGGTCATCGAATTGAGGTCGTGCGCTTCCCGTTCGGCCCGACGCTGGCGTAACGCCTCGAGGCGACGCTTGTTGGCGGCGGTGACGGGGATCGCCAAGCCTTGGGGCAGAAGGTAGTTGCGGGCGTAACCGGCGGCGACCTTGACCTGGTCCGATTCGGCGCCCAGCCCGACAATGTTGGAGGTGAGGATGACTTCGCTCTTAGCCATGAGAGTGGGGGGGGGATAAAAGGGGTGATGGGGTGAGGGAACTGAGGGAGTTAAAACGGCACATCGTCTTCTTCGCCAGCGGCGCCCGGGGCGTCGGCGGCAGGCGCGGGCGTGGGGGCGTGGGCGTGGGGCGCCGGTGTGGCGGCGCGCGCCGAGCCGGTCTCCGGCGGGGCGGCCCCTTCGCTGGCACGCCCGGCGCCAAGGAACTGCACGTTTTCGGCGACGACGGTCAGTTTGCTGCGTTTCTGGTTGGTTTGCTTGTCTTCCCAAGAGTCCAAGCGCAGTCGGCCGTCGATCAAGACGGGGCTGCCCTTGCGCAGGTATTGCCCGACGTTCTCGGCGGTGCGCCCGAAGACGTCGATATCAACAAAGGTGGTCTCCTCCTTTTTCTCGCCGGTTTCGGAGGTCCAGGCGCGGTTGACGGCCAGACCCAGTTTGGCGATGGCCATCCCCTTAGGGGTGAACCGCAACTCCGGGTCGCGGGTCAGGTTGCCCAGCAGAATGACTTTGTTGAAATTGGCCATAGGGGTCAGGCCGGGGCGGCGGCTTTGGGCGGCGGGGCCACGGTGAAGAGCAGCCGCAACACCTCCGGGTTGAGGGCGAAGCGGGCGCGCAGCGGAGCAATGGCCTCCGGTTGCCCCTGGAAGATCACATTGACATAAAACCCGGCGGTCCGGCGCTTGTCCCGCACCCGGGCGAAGGAGCGCTTCTCCATTTTTTGGACGGTCTCGATGGCGCCGCCCGCGGCCGTGATCTCGGCGGAGATCTTATCGATCAACTCCTTCACGCCCTCGTCTTTGCCGGAGGTGTTCAGGATAAACAAACCTTCGTAACGTTTCACTCAATTGTCCTTTGGTTCCAAGGCTGTCACCAGCCCGTTAAATCGGTTCATGGCCATGTCCAGGCCGATGCTGACCCAGCAGCTTACCTGCTCGGCCGCCCGCGCCAATACTTTTTCCAACAGCGCCGCTTCGTCGGCGGTGAACCGGCCCAAGACATGGCCGGTGAGCCGGCGCCCGTTCTGGGCCTGGCGTCCGATGCCCAACCGCAGCCGGGCGTAGCCCCGCCCGCCCAGGTGCTGCTCGAGCGACTCCAGTCCATGGTGGCCGCCGCTGCTGCCCCCGGGCCGCAAGCGCAGCTCGCCCAAGGGCAGGTCGGCGTCGTCCACGACAACCAGCAACCGCGATAACGGCAACCGGTAATACGCGATCACCGCCGCCACCGCCACGCCGCTGGCGTTCATGTAAGTCTGCGGCAGACAGAGCAGACACCGGTGGCCGTCGTATTCCGCCTGCGCCACGCGGGCGGTGAACTTCGCCTCGTCACGCCACTCCGCGCGCCAGCGCTCTGCCAGGAGTCGCGCCAGCAAGAACCCGGCATTGTGCCGCGTGCGGCTGTACTCGGCCCCGGGGTTGCCCAAACCCACGATGAGGTGGAGAGTCTCCATGCCAGGGCCGCGGGCCGCAGCCCCGCCGCGG
>JAJXTA010000108.1 GCA_021784265.1 bacterium
TCCGATCGAGGCGAGCGATTGCATCCGCAGCGCGCCCGCGGCCTACAGCCCGGACGGCGGGTTGGCCGTGCTCTACGGCCAGCTTGCCCCGGGCGGCAGCGTGGTCAAAACGGCGGGCATCAGCGCGGCCTTCAAGCAGAACTGCGGCCCGGGCTTCGTGTTCGAGGGGCCGGCGGTCATTTTCGAAAGCCAGGAAGAGGCCTGCGCGGGCATCCTGGGCGGGAAGGTCAAGGCCGGCGACGTCGTCATCATCCGCAACGAAGGGCCGCGGGGTGGGCCGGGCATGCAGGAGATGCTCTCACCGACCAGCTACATCGTGGGCATGGACCTGGGAGACAAAGTCGCCTTGATCACCGACGGTCGCTTCAGCGGCGGCACCGCCGGGGCCTGCATCGGCCACGTCTCACCGGAGGCGGCTGAGGGCGGGCCCATTGGGCTCTTGCGTCCCGGCGACCGGGTGCGCATCGATTTCCCCAACCGTCGCATCGATACGGCCCTCTCCGACGCCGAGCTGGCGGAACGCCGCCAGACCTTCCAGCCCGTCAAGCGCGACCTCACCGGCTGGCTGGCCCGCTACCAGCGGCTGGTGACCAACGCCAGCCAGGGCGGCGTCCTGGTGATGGAGTAGGTGCCGGGAAGAATCGGACCGCGACCGATCTCCGGTCCCAGCGGCGGGCTTTTGGGGTGAGGCGGCGCGCTCGCCCGCGGCCGGTAGGGCGCGTCGCCGCCTCCGCGCCGTGCTGTTTCCCGCGGCGGCCGTACTGCGGCGCGACGAAGGTCTTGACTTCCCGTGCCGCATAGCGGATTAACGCGGCGCACCGATCACAACGCCCCGATGAACCTGCTGCGCCGCAAGAGCATCACCGACCTCCAGGCGGAGGCCCAGAGCGACCACCGCCTGCATCGTGCCCTGGGTTCACTCCACCTGACCCTGTTGGGCATCGGCGCCATCATCGGGACCGGCATCTTTGTGCTTACTGGGACCGTCGCCGCCCAAAATGCCGGTCCTGCGGTCGTGCTCTCGTTTGTCTTGGCCGGGGTGGCCTCGGTGTTCGCCGCCCTCTGTTACAGCGAGTTTGCCTCCCTGGTCCCGATGTCCGGCAGTGCCTACACTTACGGCTATGCGACCCTGGGGGAATTCTTCGCCTGGGTGATTGGCTGGGACTTGATCCTCGAGTACGCGGTGGGGGCGGTCACCGTGGCGATTGGCTGGTCCGGCTACGTGGTCTCTTTCCTCAACGGGTTGACCCTCCTGCTGCAACAGCATGGTTGGCACATCACTTTGGCCATCCCCCCGCAACTGTCGGCCGCCAGCGGACTGGAATTGATCCAGGTGCCCGGCCAAGGCTGGCAAACCGTGACCGCGGAGTTCCTGGACCACCTCCGGGCCACGGGTGTGGACCCCACGGGTTTGCCGCACGTGACCGCGCTTTTCAACCTGCCGGCGGTGCTGATCATCGGGATTGTGAGCACGCTTCTCATCATTGGCATCCGCGAGTCCGCGCGGTTCAACAATGCCATCGTCTTCGTGAAGCTGGCGGTGGTGCTGCTCTTCATCGTCGGGGCCGCGCACGCGGTGGAGGTGAGCCACTGGAAACCGTTCATTCCGCCTAACGCCGGGGTGGCGGGGCATTTTGGCTGGACGGGGGTCATGACTGGCGCGGGGATTGTCTTCTTCGCGTATATCGGGTTCGACGCCGTCAGCACGGCGGCGCAGGAGGCCAAGAACCCGCAGCGCGACATGCCCATCGGGATCATCGGGTCGTTGCTGGTTTGCACGGTGCTCTACATCGTCGTTTCGGCCATCGCCACGGGCATCGTACCGTATCCGGCGCTGGACGTGCCCGACCCGATTGCGTTGGCCGCGGACCGGGCCGGGCTGGGGTGGATGGCGCTGGTGATCAAGGCTGGGGCCATCGCGGGGCTTTCGTCGGTGATTTTGGTGATGCTCTACGGCCAGTCGCGGGTGTTCTGGGCGATGTCGCGGGATGGTCTGTTGCCGCCGCTGGTCAACCGAGTTCATCCCCGCTTCCGCACTCCCTGGGTCACTTCGCTCGTGACCGGGGTAGGGGTGGCGATCTTTTCAGCCATCTTCACGGTACGGGAGGCCGGGAGCCTCTGTTCGATCGGGACCCTGCTGGCGTTCGTGATCGTCTCGCTCGGCATTCTGGTCTTGCGCGTGCGGCATCCGGAGCTGCCGCGCAGCTTCAAGACGCCGCTGGTCTGGTTCGTCGCGCCGGCGGGGGTGATCTCCGCCCTCTACCTGATGGCCTCGCTGCCTTGGCCCACCTGGGAGCGGCTCATCTTCTGGTTCGCCATCGGCTTGGTGATCTATTTCGCGTACGGCGTCTATAACTCCAAGCTGGGCACCGGCAAGGTCGCCGGGGAAACCGGGTGGTCGCGGGCCTTGAAGGTGGCGGGCTTCTCGTGGCTGATTTTCGGTTCGCTCGCCTCGCTTCTCTGGCTGTTCCGCTATCGGCAAGGCATCCTGCCAGGGCCATTGGGCTGGGTGTACGGCGTCGGCGGCCTGGTGCTCTCCCTCAGCTTGGGCTCGCTTCTCAACCTTGTTGCCCAACTCTCGGATCACGTCCACGCTCGCCGGCCCTGACCGGCCCGCGGGCGCACGGAACCCCGGGACCAGGCCGGTCACGCGCGGCTGCCACCGCAGGCGCCCAGGCCCTGGGCACGTGACGTTTCGGCGCCGCCGCTGTCGAATCTCGAATGGAGAGCGCGATGGAACTGACAGGTCGTGACGCGCCCGTGCCGGGGGCGGTGGTGGTGCCGTCGGCCTGGGAGAAGAGCGGGTTTGCCGCCCTCTACGCGGAACACGCCCGGGCCATCTATTACTTGGCCTTGCGGCTGCTGGGGGACCCGACGCGAGCCGAGGATGCCACCCACGATGTCTTCCTGAAGGCCTTTCGCAAGTTCGATCAGTTCCGCGGGGAAGCGGCGGTGCGGACCTGGCTTTACCGCATCACGATCAACCACTGCCACAATCTCCAGCAGGCGTGGCACCACCGCACCATGGTCACCAACGTCGAGGAGACGCTCTGGGACCAGACCCCGGGGGCGGAGCAAAGCCCGTTGCGCGTCCTCGAACTCAAGGAACTGGGCCAGCGCATCCAGCGCGCGCTCGACGCCTTGCCGGCGGAATACCGCCTCCTCCTCCTCTTGGTCGCCGACCAGGCGCTGAGCTACGCCGAGGTGGCGGAACTGACCCAGCAGAGCGCCGACGCCGTGCGCGGCAAACTTCATCGGGCCCGCCGCGCCTTTGCCGCGGTCTTTGCGCCAACCGCCTAACCCGTCCGTCTATGGAACCGACTCCGCCCAATCCCCGGCTCAAGCAAACCCCGGCTGAAGCCACCCGCCTCGATCCCCTTCAGCGCACCGAGCAGGAGGGGGGGCGTGCGTTCGACACGCCGGAGGAGGTCTTGCGCTACGACGCCAGCCAAGTGACGCCCCCGCCGGCTCTCGAGACGCGCCTCAAGGAATCCGTGGCCCGCGAGGCGCCGCCGAAACTCGGGTGGTGGCGTCGCCTGTTCGGACGTCGGTGAGACGGTGCGGGGCAGCGCCGCGAGCGCGGTAAAAGCCATTGCCGCCCCCGGTCGCCGCGAGCTACAGTCGGGGTCGATGAGCATCGCCCAGGAAATCGAGTGCCTCATTCGTGCCCGTTATCCCTTGTTGTATCTCCTCTCCAATGAAGAGGAGCGGGTGCGGACGCTGGTGCTGGAGATTGGCCGGCGCTGGGGCAAGGCGGTGTTCCAGTGGAGCTCGACTACCGGCGTGGTTCCCGCGGGGACGTCGATTCAATCGGTCAAACACCGCAACGCCGCCACCCGGGAACCGCTCGCCGCCCTGGACTTTGTCATCGACCAAGTCGAGCCGGCCTTGTTCCTCTTCCAGGATTTCCATCCCTACCTGGCCCGCGGCAACTTTGCCGTGATCCGCAAGCTCAAGGAGATCGCCCAGCAACTCAAACACAGCCACAAAACCATCCTCTTGGTGGCGCCACTGCTGGAGATCCCCATCGAGCTGGAGAAGGAGATCAGCGTGGTGCCGTTCCCCTTGCCGACGCTGGCGGACCTGGGGCAGTTGTTGGAGACGGTGGTGGAGGAGGTGCGCCAGCTTGGCAACGTCAAAGTGGACCTGGACGACGCCGGTCGGGAACGGTTGCTGCATGCCGCCCTCGGGCTGACGTTGGAGGAGGCGGAGAACGTCTTGGCCAAGACGATTGTCAAACACGAGCGTCTCAGCGCGGACGACGTGCCGGAGGTCCTGGCCGAGAAACAACAGATCATCCGCAAGAACGGGCTGCTGGAATACTATGCCAGCGAGGAGAGCCTCGAGACGGTGGGTGGGTTAGGCGAGCTCAAGGGCTGGTTGCGGAAGCGTACCCTGGCCTTCACCGAGCAAGCCCGCGCTTTCGGGCTGCCGGCCCCCAAGGGCATGCTGCTGCTCGGGGTGCAAGGATGCGGCAAGAGCCTCTGCGCCAAGGCCGTGGCCCGCCTCTGGCAACTGCCCCTCCTCCGCTTCGACATGGGCCGCATGTTCGCCAGCCTGGTCGGCTCCTCGGAAGAGAACGTGCGCCGGGCCATTGCCGTGGCCGAATCGGTCGCCCCGGCCGTCCTCTGGGTGGACGAGATTGATAAGGCGGTGGCCGGGGCGCAAGGGACGGGCTTGGCGGATGGCGGCACCACCGCCCGGGTCTTCAGCACCTTCCTCACTTGGCTTTCCGAGAAGAGCGCGCCCGTCTTTGTCGTGGCCACAGCCAATGAGCTTTCCCAGCTTCCCCCCGAGCTGCTGCGCAAAGGGCGCCTGGACGAGATCTTCTTTGTGGACCTGCCCTCCGCCGCCGAGCGGCAGGCGATCCTCGACATCCACCTGCGCAAGCGCGGGCGCGACCCGGCCCAGTTCGCGGTGGAGGCGTTGGCGCAGGCCAGTGAGGGGTTCAGCGGCGCCGAGCTGGAGCAGGCCCTCATCAGCGCCCTGTACGACGCCTTCGACGCCGGCGAGGCGATGACGACGGACCACCTCCACCGCGCCCTGCGGCAGACCGTCCCGCTCTCGACCACGATGGCGGAGTCGATCCGTGACCTGCGCCAATGGGCGGGCCAGCGCGCCCGCCGCGCCAACGGCTAGGGTGGGGAACGGAAGGCGGGCGACGGCGCCCCGAGCTCCGTGTGTTCAGGGCGTTCCAGTCCTCATCGGCTAGGGGACGGGCACGGGAGCGGCTCGGACGCGCGCCCCGCGACTAGGGCGTGAGCAGCGTGACTTGGTCTTGCCGCAGCCAGCCTCGGCCTCTGGCGGCGCCGGTGATTTGCAGCCAGTTGCCTTTGCGGTCAACGACGCTGAGTTCCTGCCCATCCTGCAAGGTTTGGAGGCTGGGCGACTCATCCAACGGGCCGTGGCGAAGGATGGCTTCGCGGGTGACGACCACCGCCGTGACGGCGCTATAACGGTCCTGCCAGGCGAGCGCCAAGCCGGTCGCGGACCCAAGCCAGACCAGGCCCGCTATCAGGGTGTAGCGGCTCAAGGACAACCGCAGCGCCGGCCGCCATTGGCCGACGCCCAGGAGGCCCAACCAACACCAAAACAGCACGGCGCTGAGGGACGTCCATTCGTTCACCGTGAACCGGGTCACCGCGCGTTCCCACAGCGGCGGGGCAGGGGCAGCGTTGGCCGGGACGGCGCTCCGGGCGAAGCGGAGGTTGGCGCGAATGTCCGGATCCCGGGGCGCCAGCCACTCGGCGCGGCGGTAGCTCAGGATGGCCTGGCCGAGGCGGCCGGCCTTGAACCACGCATTGCCCAAATTGTAGTAGAGCGTTGCGGAACTCTTGCCGGTCGCCAGAATCTCCTCATACACGGCGGCGGCCTCCGAGTATTTGCCCTGTTCGTAGAGCCGATTGGCGCGGTCAAAGCCCCTGTTCGCATCCTGAGCCCGGAGGCCGAAGGAGACCAAGCTCGCCAACAGGAGCGCCTGGAGCAGGGAAGACCAACCTCCGGGCGATCGTGTGCCCGCGGCGCGCCAGCCCGCAAAAAGGGAGGGGAAAGGACCGGAGGGGGCGGACGCGGTTGGGTTCATGCGGGTTGGTCCACCTCGAGGGTCTGCAGCTCTTTGAGCACCTCCTCGACGCGCGGGAGCAGCTCCAGGAGTTGCGAACTCGAGCCCGTTGGGGCGTACCGGGCCTGGTTGCAGGCCTGGAACAGCGCGTGGAGGGCGGCCTGGGTTTCCGGGGGGATGCCGCGCGGCGCCAACTGTTCGTCCACCACGGCCTCGGTGATGGCGGCCGCGGGCAGATCCAGCCGCTCGCCCAGTTGTTCTTGGAGGAGACGGAAGACCAAGGCGAAGAACTCCGCCGCGTCATTGGCCGTCGCCAGGTTCTGCAGGTCCGCAAGGCCCTGGCGGATGAGCCGGTGGGCGGTCTGGCGGCGGACCAGGCGCGGGTTGTTCGCCAGGTGATCCTCCCGTTTGCGCCACAGGAAGACCGCCAGCAAGGCCAGCACCGGCACGCCCTGCAGCGCCAGAAACCAGCCGCGGCGCAGCAACGGCGGGCGTGGCGCGGTAATCACCCCAAGGTGCTCTTTCAACGAAACAATGTCCTGCGGCGACGCGGTCGCGCCGCTGGGGGTGGGTCCCACCGGGAGAGCGGCCAGTGTCTGCGGCGCCGCGCTCGGGCGGACAATCAACGGAATCGGCGGCTCGGCCAGGGTGCGGTAGCTCTGCTGTTCCGGATCGAAAAAGCTGAAGGAGAAGCTCGGGATTTCTTTGACTTCGGTGTTTTGGGGCACGACCACTGCCTCGAAGACCTTGGTCCCCTCGACCCCCAAGGCGTCGGTGGGGTCCACCCGGCTGGTGGGGGGGTAGGTGGTGAACTCGCGCCAGGCGTCCAGGGGCGGCAAGGTGATGTTATCCAGTGCGCCCCGGCCGGTGATCTGGATTTTGAGCGTCACCGGTTCGCCGACCGCCACGTTGGTGGGGTTGGCCGTGACGGCGAGGCGGTAGGCGCCCACCGCGCCGGTGAAGTTCGGGGGACGATTGGTTGTCGGCAACGCCAGCACCTGGATCGATTGCGTTTCGCTGGTGAGCTTGGCTGGCCGCAACTCCACCCGCCGCCCGAAGGGATTGGCGAACTGGTCGAAGAAGGGATCGTTGAAAAAGGCCTCGAACGGATCCCCGCTGGGGCGCTGGCGGGCCACGGGGATGCGCAGGTTCAGGTTGCACTCGGCGGGACCCAGGCTGAGAGTGCCGGGCCGGGTGGGGATGGCGGTGGTTTTGGTCGAGATGGTGGCGTAGTTGGCGCCGTTGAGCTGCATCTGGCCCTGGACCGGCTGGGTGGCTTTGCCGAGGGTGAAACCTTCCGACGCGATGGGCTGGAGCTGGATGTCCTGGGCATCAACCACGTAGAGCCGCGTCTCCACCGGCAAGACTTCCCCCACATAGATCCGGTTCTTGGGAACAAGCAACTTCAGGAAGGCATACCGGGCTTGGGCGCTCGGGCCGTTGCCGTTGGCTCCCGCGCTGGTCACGGTCAGGTGGACCGGCTGGGCCTGGAGCACTTGCGCGTTCACCACGGCCCGGATGGGGGGGGTGCAGTAGTGGCCGGGCTGGCTCGGGGTGACGACGTAGTTGAGCGTGAGGAGGAAGGAGACCTGGCCGTTGACAATGGTCGTGCTGGCCTGCTGGCCACGGTACTGGATGGCGAGGTTCCGCACCCCTTGGATCAGCGGCATGGCCTGAGGCTGGCCGTCGGTGAAGCTGAGCGAGAGGACGGCG
>JAJXTA010000109.1 GCA_021784265.1 bacterium
GGACCGCTACCACTTCAGCACGTTCGTGGTGCCCTTGGAAGGCATGGGAGGCGGGACCTTCCAGAGCCGCCGGTTGGGGGTGTTGGACGGCTACCGCGAAGGCACCCCCGAGCACGCCCGGCTCTTCCACGACTACCTCAGCCAGGTCGAAGAACACCTGCGGCAGCGCGGCTGGCTGGATCGGGCCTTCACGTACTGGTTCGACGAACCGGCCCAGAAGGATTTCGCGTTCGTGGTAGCGGGCATGGACCGCCTCAAGGCCGCCGCCCCGGGGCTCAAGCGGATGCTGACCAAAGAGCCCGAGCCGGAGCTGTTGGGGCACGTGGACATCTGGTGCGGCCTGACGCCGGAATGGACGCCGGCGCGGGTCAAGGAGCGCCAGGCGCGGGGCGAAGAAGTCTGGTGGTACATTTGCACCGGTCCAAAGGCGCCCTACGTCACCGAGTTCATCGATCATCCCGGCACCGAACTCCGCCTCTGGCCGTGGCAGTCCTGGCAGTACGGCGTCAACGGCATCCTCATCTGGGCGACCACGTACTGGAACAGCCCCTTGGTCTATCGGGCGCCCGCGGCGCAAGACCCGTGGCGCGACCCGATGAGCTGGGTCTCGGGTTATGATTACCCGGTGGGCTTCGTCAGCCCCTGGGGCAACGGCGACGGGCGCTTCCTATACCCACCGGAACGCGATCCCAACACCGCCACCACCGCCGTCCTGGAGGGTCCGGTCAACTCGATGCGCTGGGAAGCCCTGCGCGATGGGATGGAAGATTATGAGTACCTCTGGCTGCTGAACCAAGCCCTCCGGCGGGCCGAGGCGCGCGAGGGCAACTCCGACCGCGTCAAGGAAGCCCGGCAGCTCCTGGTCGTGCCACCCTCGATCGCGACGGACCTTACCCACTTCACCACCGATCCCCGCCCCCTGCTCACGCGGCGGGACCACATCGCCCGGATGATCGAGCGGCTCACGCATTGAGCGCCGCCGCGGCTGGGCCAGCGGACCGGCTCGCGCCCGGCCGTTAATACAACCAAGGAATGAGGCGTTTGACCCGGCGCGCGTAGGCCTCGTACTCGGGAAAACGTTCCCGCAGCCAGCGCTCTTCGCGCCGGGCCTTGGCCTCGAGGAAAACGCCGAGCACCGCCGCCAGGAGCGCCCCCACCCCGCTGGACCAGAGCAACGTCCACCCCAGACTCACCAAGACCACGCTCGAGTAGAGAGGGTGCCGCACCACGCCATACACGCCGCCCTGGATCAAACGGGACCCGGCCACGGGCCGCGGAAAGATGGTGCGATACCGGCCCAGGCTCGCAACTCCCGCGAGGCCGACGAGGGCGCCCGCCAACAACCCGAGGGCACCCGCCGCCCGCGCCGCCGCCGGCCAGGGGCGCCCCGCCAGCCCCGGCCCGGCCGCCACCACCGCCACCATGAGCACCGCCTGGCCGATCACCCAGCCCCCGCCCCGCTCGATAAACCGTCGCCGACCCGGCTGCATGGCGCCTCAGGCTTACCGTGCGCCCCCGGCAGCGCCCGGGGCGTGAAACCCCAGCGCCGCGGCGGTCTTGCCGGTGATGCCAAAGATGAACTGCTGACCCTGATAGAACCGCTCGCGCAGTTCGAAGTTCTCGAAGGCCACCCCGCCGGGCAAGGGTTGGTCCGATTGCCAATAGGCGTAGCGCGCGTTCACGGCGACGGCCAAATCGTCCCGGTAGGTTCCTGTCGGTTTCTTCCAATACTGCGTCACCTTGCGCCCGCCGTAGTACCAGTCGTGAGTGCCAGGGAACGGGAACACGGCCGCGGGGTTGGTTTCATCATTGGTGACGGCCACGACGACCTCGCCGTCGGGCATCCGCTGCAACTGCCCCAGTCCAAACAGCGTGTGGGGCGCAAACCCGGTCCCGCGCAGGTCGGGATACAACCCGGTGCTGGTCACCACCCGTCCGGCGAGCCAGAGCTGCCGCGTGCGGGCCATGTTGCCCATCGTCGCCGTGAGGATACAGAACTCGAGCGGGGCGCTGTCCGGTTCGGCAAACACCGTCAAGGAAACTTCGTCGGGGGTATCGCTCCGTTGGACCAAGCGCAGGCGGACGTGGGCGCCGTTATCGAACCGCTCGACTCGGACCGCGACGGTGAGCCGCTCGACCCCGGGGGCCGGCCAGGTGAGTTCGCCGGGGTCGAGCCCGGCGCCGGCGGACGCCTGGGTCCAGAGCCGCTTGCCGCGGGTCCCATCCCAACGGCTGGCCTCCAGCTCGCTGAACCCGCGCTGCCCGGCCACGACCGGTTCGATGGCGATGAAGTTGACCAAGTCATAGCCACCATGCGGGAGGATCGGGTAGCCGAGGCGGAGCAAACCCCGAGGCCCACCGCCGGGGCCGCGAAAGCCGGCGGGGGGCAAGGCAACTTGCAGGCCCCCGACCCGGCCCCAGATCGGAACGTTGGTGGTGAGCCCGGGGCGGACCCAGTCGGCGGCCGCCAGCGAGGCCATGTGCCCGAACACGGCCAGGGCCATCAAACAGCCTTTGGCCGCGCGGCCGAGGCCGGGAGCGGAGGGCGTCACGCGGCAGCTCCGTAGGCGGTCCGCCTATTTGCCCATCAAATGCTCCAGAACCATCTGATCGAGCGCGGCGTAGTTCTGGGCCCGAATCAGTTTCTGGGCGCCGGCCTCGTCGAAGCTCCGGACCTTCTCCACCAATCGCAGGAACGTCCGCCGGCTGTTTTCCAAGTGCGCGGTCCAGTGTTCGATCTTGGTCGGCCGGAACGGGTGGACATCGAAGGCGACGTATTCGCCCCGGCTCCCGTAGTGGTTGCGCTCGAGGGCGCGGACTTGGTCGAAGGCGCCGCGCAGGTTGGCGCTGCCGAAAGGCTTGTCCTGATCAAATTTGAGGCCGTTCTGGTCGTTGAGATGCAGCGACCAGAGTTTGCCGAACGCGGAGGCGAAATCGATTTCGTCGGCGGGATCCAGGCCCGCCAGGATGGCGTGAGCGGTTTCGATCAAACAGCCAACTCGTTGCGGGTCGCTCGTCAGTTGCGCCACGGCGAGGGCATGGCCGATGGTGGGGAGGTAGGCGTGGTCCATCGGCTCGTTGGGCTTGGGCTCGATGGCGATCCGCACCTTCTTATCGTGGGCGAGCATCTTGTCGATGGCCTCGACCAGCAGCTCCACACTGCGCCGCCCGCTCTTGCTCTCGCGCAAGTAGGTGCCTTCCCGGGCCAGCCAGAGGACGATCAGGTCGGTCCCCAGCACCTTGGCCACGTCGATGCAGCGCAGGGAACGTTCGAGGGCGTACTTCCGGCAGGCGGGGTCGTTGCTGGTATAGGCGCCATCGATGGTCATGGGGCTGAACCAAAGCCGCGGCGCGACGATCTCCGCCACGATGCCGGCGTCGCTGAGCTTCTTGTGCAGCTCGCGCGCTTCCTTCTGCAACTGCGCGTCCGATTTGTGATCGATGTCCGGCACCGCGTCGTCGTCATGGAACATCATGGCGTCGAAGCCCAGGCGCTTGAGCTGGTCCAGCTTCCAATCGAAGCTCTGCACCGGGCGGGTCGGGGGGCCGTACGGATCCTGGCCCTCGCTCAGATTCCAGGGCCCAAAACAGAATTTGTAGGTGTGCGCTTTTGCCATAGGTTTCTCGCCCCGGAGCCTAGGGGCGTGGGGAAGGGTTGGGAAGCAAAAACCCCGCCTGCGCTCCCCGCGGGCAGCGGTTCGTTCGAGCGCGCGGGGCGTGGCAGCGGCGGCGGTCGCGGGGCTTGACGCTCCCGCCGCCCCCCCGGCAGGATGCGGCCGGAGTTGACCGCGGCGCTGAATGACCGTCGCCGCCAGCGCATCCAAGGCATAGCATGAAGCATCGTGTCTGTTCCGCGCCCGACCCGTGTCCCCGGGTGGTGAGCGCGCGCTGGTGGCGGGCGTGGTACGCCGGCGGGGCCGTCCTGTTGGCCGGCTGGCTCACCGGCTGCGAGCGGTCCACCCCGGCCAATGGCGCCCTCGAACGCCCCGGGCGGGACCGCCCGGTCCCGGTGTTGGTGGCGCGGGCGGTGGCGAAAGGGGTGCCGCAGGAAATCCACGCCATCGGCAACGTGCTGCCTTATCGCTGGGTGGCCGTCCGCTCGCAGATCACCGGGCAGTTGACCCAGGTCAACTTCGTGGAGGGGCAGGACGTCAAGCAGGGTGACTTGTTGTTCACGATCGACCCTCGCCCTCCCGCCGCCGCCCTCCAGCAGGCCCAAGCCAACCTCGCCCGCGACCAAGCCATGCTGGAGAACGCTCGCGTCGAGGCCGAGCGCAACAAGAAGTTGTTCCAGGCGGCGTTGGTGGCCCATGAGGAGTATGATCGGGTGCAGGCGAATTTCGTGGCGTTACAGGGGACGATCCTGGCCGACCGGGCGGCGATCACCGATGCGGTCCTGAACGTCGAATTCACCGCGATCCGCTCCCCGTTGGACGGGCGCACCGGCAGCCTGCTGATCCACAAAGGCAACATTATCCGCGCCGGCGACGACGTCCTGGTGATGATCAACCAGATTCATCCGATCTACGTGGCGTTCTCCGTGCCCGAGCGGCACCTGCCCACGATCAGCCGCCTGCAACAGACCCAAGCGCTGACGGTCGAGGCAAGCTACCCCAATCTCCGCGCGGCCCCGCCCCGCGGCGTCTTGACCTTCATTGACAACACGGTGGATACCACCACCGGCACCATCCAGCTCAAGGCGACGTTCGCCAACACGGACAACGCGCTCTGGCCGGGCCAGTTCGTGCAGGTGGTCATGACGCTGATGACCCAACCTCACGCGATTGTCGTGCCCGCCCAAGCCATCCAAACCGGACCCGACGGGACGTTCGTTTTTGTGGTCAACGCCAACGGGACGGTCGCGGTCCGGCCGGTCGGGGCGGGGACCAGCCGCGAGGGGGAGACGGTGGTGGAACAGGGCTTGGCGGCGGGGGAAACGGTGGTGACCGACGGGCAGCTCCAGCTCTTTCCGGGCGCGAAGATCGAAGTGCGGCCGGGCCTATCCACGCCGGCGGCCCCGAGCACCCCGACACGATGAACCTGCCGGAGCTCTGCATCCGTCGGCCGGTCATGACCACGCTGGTCATGGCGGGCCTCCTGCTCTTCGGCCTGATCGGCTACCGCTACCTCCCGGTGAGCGACCTGCCCAACGTCGATTATCCCACGATCCTGGTCAGCGCCAGTCTCCCGGGCGCCAGCGCGGCGACGATGGCCTCCTCGGTCGCCACCCCGCTGGAACGGCAGTTCTCGACCATCGCCGGCGTGGACTCGATGAGCTCGAGCAGCTCGCTCGGCCAGACCCAGATCACGATCCAGTTCGTGCTGGACCGCAGTATCGACGCCGCGGGACAAGACGTGCAGGCGGCCATCGCCAAGGCCTCGCGCCAGTTGCCCGCGGGCATGCCCACCCCGCCGACCTACAGCAAAGTCAATCCCGCCGATCAACCGATCTTCTATCTGGCCTTGACCTCCCCCACCCTCCCGCTCTCGGCCGTGGACGAGTATGCGGAGACGATGCTGGCCCAGCGGTTGTCGATGGTCAACGGGGTGGCGCAGGTGGCGGTCTTCGGGTCGCAGCAATACGCGGTGCGGATCCAGGTGGACCCCTCGGCGCTGGCGGCCCGGGGCATCGGCGTGGACGAAGTCCAGCGAGCCGTGAGCGCGGGCAACGTGAATCTGCCCACCGGCACCCTGTACGGCCAGCACCAAGCCTTCACCGTCCAGGCCACCGGCCAGCTCCTCAAAGCGGCCGACTACCGGCCCCTGATCGTGGCCTATCGCAGCGGCCGCCCGGTGCGGCTGGAGGAGTTGGGCCAAGTCCTCGACAGCGTGCAGAACGACAAGGTGGCGGGGTGGTTCAACGGCCGGCGTTCGGTGGTCTTGGCGATCCAGCGCCAACCCGGGGTCAACACCGTCCAGGTGGTCAACGACCTCCGCGCCCTCCTGCCGATTTTTCGGGCGCAGCTCCCCGCGGCGGTGAACCTGGACATGCTCTACGATCGTTCCCAGTCCATCCGCGAATCGGTCGATGAGGTCCGGTTCACCCTCAAGCTGACCGTGGTGCTGGTGGTCCTGGTGATCTTCCTCTTCCTGCGGAACATCTCGGCCACGGTGATCCCCAGCCTGGCCCTGCCCTGCTCGTTGATCGGCACCTTCGCGCTGATGTACCTGCTGGGCTACAACCTGGACAACCTCTCCTTGATGGCGCTGACCCTTTCGGTGGGGTTCGTCGTGGACGACGCCATCGTGATGCTCGAGAACATCGTGCGGCACATGGAAGGGGGCGCCACGCCGTTCGCCGCCGCGCTGGCGGGCTCGCGGGAGATTGGGTTTACCATCATCTCGATGACCCTGTCGCTGGCCGCGGTGTTCATCCCGGTGCTGTTCATGGGGGGCCTGCTCGGCCGCCTGCTGCATGAGTTCGCGGTCACGATTGGCGCCGCGGTGCTGGTCTCGGGCTTTGTCTCGCTGACGCTCACCCCGATGATGTGCAGCCGCTTCGTGCGCCCGCCCGGGGCCCGCCGGCATGGCCTGCTCTACGCCCGATCCGAGCAATGGTTCGCCGCGCTGCTGCGGGCCTACGAGCGGAGCCTGAACTACGTCCTGCGGCACCAGCCGACCACGGTGGTGATCTCCCTGCTCTTGGTGGCGGCCACCGCCGGCTTGTTCGTGATCATCCCCAAGGGCCTGTTCCCCAGCGAAGATACCGGCCAAATCTTCGGCGTCACGGAAGCGGCCCAGGACATCTCCTTCGAGGGCATGGTGGCGCATCAGAAGGCGGTCATGTCCATCCTGGATCAGAACACCAACATCCTGAACTACAGCTCGTATGTGGGGGCGGGCAACAGCGGGCGGTTCTTCGTCCGGCTGGTGCCCCGTGCGACGGGGCGGCCGCCGGCCGACCAGATTATTCAAGACCTGCGTCCCCGCCTGGCCGCCGTCCCGGGCTTCAATGTCTTCCTCCAAAACCCACCCCTGATCCGGATCGGGGGGATGTTCTCCAAGAGCCTCTACCAATATACCCTCCAAGACCCCGACCTCCAGGAGCTCTACACCTGGGCGCCGCGGCTGCAAACCCAGATGGCGGCCCTGCCGGGGTTCCAGGACGTCACCAGCGACCTCCTGATCAACGGCCCCCAAGTCACGGTCGAGATCGACCGGGATCGCGCCCACGCGCTGGGGGTGACGGCCGACCAGATCGAGAACGCCCTCTACAGCGCCTACGGGGCGCGCCAGATCTCGACGATCTACACGCCGATCAACGAGTATTGGGTCATCCTCGAGGTCCAGCCCCGCTACCAGCGCTCGCCCGATGCCCTCGCCTTACTCTATGTGCGCTCGGCGGCGGGGCGGTTGGTGCCCCTGAGCGCGGTGGCTAAACTGGTCCGCGGCACCGCCCCGCTGGCGGTCAACCACTTCGGCCAACTGCCCGCGGTGACGATCTCCTTCAATCTCGCCCCGGGCGTGGCCCTGGGGACCGCCGTCGGGCGGATCGAGGCCATGACCCACGCGCTTCACCCGCCCGCCACCCTCAACGCCAGCTTTCAGGGGTCCGCCCAAGTCTTCGAGGCGTCGGTGCGGGGGATGGGTCTGCTTTTGGTGATGGCGATCCTGGTCATTTACATCATCCTCGGCGTGCTTTACGAAAGTTTCATCCACCCCATCACCATCCTTTCTGGCCTGCCCTCCGCCGGCTTCGGCGCCTTGGTGACGTTGATGCTCTGCCATATCGACCTGAACATCTACGCCTTTGTCGGCCTG
>JAJXTA010000110.1 GCA_021784265.1 bacterium
AACATACTCGGGGTTCGTCCCTGCTGCTCGGCGTGGGCTTGGACTCCGACGGGCATAAACGGATCACCACCGGTCCGAATTTTGCCTTGGTGGGCGGCTCGCGGGAGACCCACCAAACGATGTTGGAGAAGGCGATCAAGATCAACGAGCACCTCCAGGCACGCCGCAAGCGGTTGGACGAAGTCAGCCGCGAGGAGTTCGATGACATCGCTGACTCCGTCGGCCTGCGGCGTCCTCCGGCCAAGAAACCGCCGGCCGACGAGCTGCCGGAGGCCGAGCGCCGCCGCGGGGCGGGCTGGGGGGCAGCACTGGCGGGCTTGGCATCCCGGTCCATCCCCAAAGCTCCTCCTGCCGCGAGCCTCCTGCATCTTGACGGCTCGGCGGCCGCCCCCTACGGTGCGGGGCGGTGTTTGGCGACACCTTCCGCCCGAAAGCAGGGTTTTTTATGAACGGTAATGACGTTGGATATGGATTTGTGGTGCTGCTCATGGCAGCCGCGGCCGTGTTTGGGCTGACGCCCTTAGCGTTGGCCCGGCTGTGGGCGCGCTCGTTCTCGCCCCCAAAACCCAGCCCGGGCAAGCAGGCGGCCTATGAATGCGGCCTGGAATCGAAAGGCGACGCCTGGGTCCAGTTCAACTCCGCCTACTACCTCTACGCGATCATCTTCCTCATTTTCGATGTCGAAACCATCTTCCTCCTCCCGTTCGCGGTGGCGTTCCGGGGGTTGTCGGTCGGGGCGTTTTTGGCGATGATGGCGTTTCTGCTGCTCTTGGTCGAGGGCTTGGTGTGGGCGTGGCAGAAGGGTGTGTTAACGTGGCACTGAGCCCGGTGCTGTCAGCCCAGGGTGGACCCGGTTTATGGACGAAGGACTCCGCAGCGAACTGAGCAAACAGGGGGTGTTCACCACCACGCTGGAGGAGCTCTATAACTGGGGGCGCCGCAGCTCGGTCTGGCCGCTGAACTTCGGCTTGGCCTGCTGCGCCATCGAGATGATCGCCGCCTCGATGGCCCGCTTCGACATCGCCCGGTTCGGGGCGGAGGTCTTCCGCCCCTCCCCGCGGCAAGCCGACCTGATGATCGTCGCCGGGACCGTCACCAAAAAGATGGCGCCGCAGGTGGTCCGCCTCTTTAACCAGATGCCGGAGCCCAAATACGTCATCGCCATGGGCGCCTGTGCCATCTCCGGCGGCCCGTTCAAGCAGGGTTACAATGTCCTCAAGGGGATTGATCGCTACCTGCCCGTCGATGTCCACATCCCCGGTTGTCCCCCGCGGCCGGAGGCCCTGCTCCACGCCTTAATGACGCTGCAGCAGAAGATCGCCGCCCAGCGCCTCACCGGCCCGGAGCGCCCCCCGCACGCGCGCGACGATGCCCCCGCCGAATTCCCCGTCCCCCAGTACGGGCCTTACGATCTCAACCCGCCCCATAACCCGGAGGTGTGGCAGCCGGCGGCGGTGGTTCGCGACGAGGCTTGAACGGCCGCCCGCCCGTGGAGACTGTCGAACAAATCATGACGCGCCTGGCGGCGGCGGTGCCCGGCATCCAACTGGAGCTGGTGCCCAACGGCAGTCCCGGCAACCCGGCCTCGCTGGTGGTGGATCCGGCCCAGGCGGTGGCGGCGGCGGTCTTTCTCCGGGACGATCCCGGCTTGCTTCTGGACCACGTTTCGAACGTCACCGGCGTGGATTGGCTCGACACGGTGTTGAAGGAGACTACCCGGGTCAAACAGGTGATCGACGGGGTCGAACGGGAAGTGGAGCAAACCACCGAACGGCGCAAGCCCGGCTACCTCGAGGCCGTGTACCACCTCTTCTCGATGGCCCGCAAGCAGGGACCGGTGGTGCTGCGCCAACGCACCGCCAACCGGGTCGATAAGGTCCACGTGGCCTCGCTGACCCCGGTCTTCCGCGGCGCCGAATTTCAGGAACGGGAGGTGTTCGATCTCTTCGGGATCGTCTTCGACGGGCATCCCGACCTGCGGCGGCTCTTGATGTGGGACGAGTTCCAAGATCATCCCATGCGCAAGGACTATGTCGAGCCGGACGACTACGAGTACGAGCCGACCCCTCACGACGAGGTGCTGGACAAAGCCCGCCGTCACTACCCCGTGGGTGCCACCCCATGAAACCGGAGTTGGACGAAGACGCCCTGATCGGCGCCCTCTCCACCGGCGAGGTGGAGCCGGAGGGCCTCGTGGCCGGCCCGGCGCCGGCGCTGGCGACCTTGCCCCCGCCCCGCGGCTTTGAGCTGACGCCCAAGTCGCCGGCGGCCTCGGCCGCGGACGGGGAGGTGCTCGAAGTCGCCATGGGGCCGCATCATCCCTCCACGCATGGGGTCTTCCGCATGGACGTGGTGCTGGACGGGGAACGGGTGTTGCGCCTCAAACCCGTGTTCGGCTACCTGCACCGCAACCACGAGAAGATCGCCGAGCGGACGACGTACCTCGCCTCCATGCCGTACACCGATCGGCTGGATTACTTTTGCTCGCTGACCAACAACTGGGCCTACGCCCTGGCCGTCGAACGCCTGGCCGGGATCGGCGTGCCCGAGCGCGCCGAATACCTGCGGGTGATCACCGCCGAGCTGACGCGGCTCTTGAATCATTCCTGCCTCATCGGCTTCTTGCTCCACGACATGGGCACCATGGGCACCCCGCTCATGTACGCTTTCCGCGAGCGGGAGAAGATCCTCGACCTGTTCGAGGCCCTGACCGGGGCGCGGATGATGTGCAATTACATGCGCTTCGGCGGCTGCCGCGTGGACGCGCCCGCCGGGTGGCTGGATCAGGTGCGGCAGGTCGTGGACGACTTTCCCCGGTTCCTGGAGGAATTCGAGAACCTCATCACGACGAACGAGATTCTCCTGGCGCGCAGCCAAGGGGTGGGGGTGTTGCCGGCCGCCCTGGCCATCAGCGCCAGCGTCACCGGCCCCATGCTCCGGGCCAGCGGGGTGGATTACGACCTGCGCAAGGTGGATGGCTACGGCTTCTATCCGCGCTTCGAGTTCCGCGTGCCCCTGGGGGATCATGGCGATGTTTACGACCGTTATATGGTCCGGGTGCTGGAGATGCGCGAATCGCTCCACATCCTGCACCAAGCCCTGCGCGACATCCCCGACGGCCCGGTCCTGGACCCCAAGGCCAAACTGCGCAACTTCCGCCCCAAACCCGGCGAGGCCTACGGCCGCCTCGAGGCGCCCAAGGGCGAATTGGGCTTCTATTTGATCAGCGACGGCGGCCCCAACCCCTACCGCTACCGCGTTCGCCCCCCCAGCCTCATCAACCTGACCATCCTCGAGGATATGTGCCGCGGCCATACTGTCGCCGACGCCGTCGTGATCCTCGGCTCGGTCGATATCGTCTTGGGGGAGGTGGACCGATGAGCCTGCTCGGCGTGGGCCTCCTCAAAGGCATGGTCGAGACCGCCCGCAATTTCGTGGGCAGCTATCACGATCCCAGCCGCCTCACCACCGTCCAGTACCCGGAAGAGCGGCTCGCTCCGAAGGAGAACGCCCGGAACTTCCCCTTCCTGGTCTATGACGGAGCCGACAGCGAAAGGGGCTTGCGCTGCGTGGCGTGCAAGATCTGCGAGAAGGAATGTCCGCCGCAGTGCATCTATATCGTGCTGGAGCGCGACGCCAAGGGCAAACCACAGAAACACCCGAAGGTGTTCGATATCGACATCTCCGTCTGCATGAGCTGCCAGATCTGTGTCGAGGTCTGCCCGTTCGACGCCATCAAGATGGATACGGAGTTCGAGCTGAGCCGGGCGGACCGTTTCGGCGGTCTCCTGCTCCGTAAGCCGGACCTGGCCAAACCCAACGTCCATTACCACAGGCTCCATCCCACGGAAGCCGCGGAGGTGGACGCGCGGCTGGCCGCCGAACAGGCCAAGGCTGCCGCCAAGGCCAAGCCGGCCAGTCCACCGCCACCCAAGCCCGCCGCGCCGACCATCGCGCCCGCCGCCTGAGTCATGGCCAATCCTCTCGACCAACTCTTTGTGCTCCTGAAGCAGTGGCTGGTGGCCCTGCTCCCGGTGGGGCTGCAGCCGCTGCTCTCGATGGTCCTCTCGGCGGCCGCCATCATCGCCGTCTTCGCCAGCCTGTTCGCGGTGACCACCCTGCTCGAACGCAAGGGGCTGGGCCGCCTCCAAAACCGCCTCGGCCCCAACCGCACCGGCCCTTTTGGTATCCTCCAACCCCTGGCGGACGGCCTGAAGATGCTGACCAAAGAGGACATCGTGCCCGAGGCGGCCGACCAGGTAGTGCATTTCCTCGCCCCGCTGGTCATGGTGGTGCCGGTGCTGACGGCCTACGCCGTCTTGCCGATGGGGCGGAACATGGTGGCGGTGGACTTCGACGGGGGCGTCCTGTTCTTCTTTGCGGTGGGGGCTTCGACGGAGCTGTCGGTCTTCATGGCCGGCTGGGCCAGCCGCAACAAGTACTCGCTCCTGGGGGCGATGCGGGCGATTGCCCAGATGATCAGTTACGAGGTGCCGTTGGTCCTCGCCTCGGTCACAGTGGTGATGACGGTGGGGAGCCTCTCCCTGGTGCGGATCGTTCAGAGTCAGAGCGGTTACCACTGGGGCTGGCTGGCCCGCTGGCACGTCTTCACCCCGTGGGGGTTGGCCGGCCTGCTCCTGTTCCTCATCGCGGCGGCCGCCGAGTGCAACCGCACCCCCTTCGACATCCCCGAAGGGGAATCGGAGATCATCGCCGGCCACTTGGTCGAATACTCCGGGTTCAAATACGCCTTGTTTTTCCTCGGGGAGTATCTGGGCATGTTTGCCGTCAGCAGCCTGGGGATCAGCTTGTTCCTAGGCGGCTGGGAGGCGCCGGTCTCGTTCCTGACGTGGATTCCCTCCTATGTGTGGTTTTTCGGCAAGCTACTGGGTTTCATTAGCCTCTTCATTTGGCTGCGCGGCACCCTGCCGCGGCTGCGGACCGATCAGCTCATGAACTTCGCCTGGAAATTCCTGCTGCCGATGACCCTGGTTAACTTGGTCGCGGCGGCGGGGTGGCACTTCAGCGCTGGCTGGAGCTTCCCGGGCGCGTTGGCTTGGCGCTGGTTGTTCAGCGCGGCGGTCGTGGGGGTGCCGTATCTGGCGCTGGGTCACGCGCTGGCCGGCCGGGTCCATCTGGGGCCGCGCAGCTACCGCTACGCCACCTGACCCAGCCCGAATACCGATGCGCCTCACCTTCCTGCTTCTCGCGGCCCTGACCCTGGGCTCGGCCCTGCTGGCCTTGAGCCGGCGCCGGCTGGTCCACTGCGCCCTCTGGGTGGCGGTGAGCTTTGCCGCGCTGGCGTGCCTGTATTTACAACTGGGGGCGCAGTTTATCGGCTTTGCCCAAGTCCTGGTCTATGTGGGCGCGGTGGCGATCCTGATCGTGTTTGCGATCCTCTTGACGCGGAGCACCGAGGAACCGGCGGCGCCGGCGGTGATACCCGGTTGGCTGTCGGGGATCAGTATCGCGGTCTTAACCGCTGGGGGCTTGGTCGTTCCGATCCTGAGCAGCTCCCTGCTCCCGGCCCCGCCGGCGGCCCCGCCCATGGTGACCGCCCAGGCCCTGGGGCAGGAGCTGATGACCCGCTATGTCTTGGTGTTGGAGGTGGCGGGCCTGCTCCTGACCGCCGCGCTCATCGGCGCCGTGATCCTCGCCCTGAAGGAAAGCGAGGGCCGCCCGTGAGGCCCGCGCTTGCCTGCCCACCCCACGCCCCGGCCCTGACCCCTCCGGCGGCGAGCCTGGCCCCGGCCTGACCCCGATGATCCCGCTCCAGCATTACCTCGTCGTCGCCGCTCTGCTCTTTGGCATTGGCCTGGCGGGGGCCTTGACCCGGCGCAACGCCATCGTGGTCTTGATCGGGATCGAGCTGATGCTCAACGCGGCGAACCTGAATTTCATCGCCTTCTGGTGCTACGGCCCCAACCCGCAGAAGCTCACAGGGGTGCTCTTCGCCTTGTTCGCCATCGGCATCGCCGCCGCGGAAGCGGCGGTGGGCTTGGCGCTGGTGATCGCCATCTACCGCCATAACCGCACGACGCAGCTCGACCGCTTGGACAAACTGAAAGGATGAGCCCCAACCCCACGCCCACTGCTCCGGCCACGGATGACGCGGGGTTTGGCCCGGCGCCGCGTCGTGCCCGGGCGCGGCGGTGGGCGGGCGCGACGGACCCCAAGCCACATCCCTGCGTATGAGCTGGCTGACGCATAGTCTTTGGCTGATCCCCGCGCTACCGTTGCTGGCGGCGGGCTTGATCGCGGTTTGCCGCCAACCGCAACGCCGCTTGGCCGCCACGCTGGCGATCGGGTCCCTGGCCCTGGCCTGTCTGCTTTCCCTCACGGCACTGGGCCTTAGCCTCACCAGCCCCGCGGGCGCGCGGGTCATTCAGAATTTCGCCTGGTTCCAATTCGGCGGCGAGACCTTGCGGTTGGGCTGGGTCCTGGACCCCTTGGGGGCGGGCATGCTCGCCATGGTGAGCTTCATCAGTCTGCTCATCTTCATCTACAGCGTCGGCTACATGGCGCACGACGAGAATTTCACCCGATTCTTCTGCTTTCTGGCGTTGTTTGCCGGGGCGATGCTGGCGTTGGTCATCGCCAACAATCTGCTGCTCTTGTTCATGGCATGGGAGCTGGTGGGCCTGTCGTCCTATCTCCTGATCGGTTTCTGGTACCACAAGCCCAGCGCCGCCGCCGCCGCCAAGAAGGCCTTCATCACCACACGCCTCGGCGATTTGGGGTTCTTCCTGGGGCTGCTCTGGCTCTACTCGCGCACGGGAACGTTGCTCTTTTATGACCAGGGCCACGGTTGTTTGGAGCCCCACGCCCTGGCTGCCCTGTCGGCGGGCGTCACAGGCCTGGGGGTGAGCACGGCGACGGGGATTGCCCTCTTGATCTTCTGCGGGGCCGTGGGCAAGTCAGGCCAGGTGCCGCTCCACGTCTGGCTGCCCGACGCGATGGAAGGGCCGACCCCGGTCAGCGCGCTCATCCATGCGGCGACCATGGTGGCGGCCGGCGTCTTCCTGGTCGCGCGCACCTATCCGCTGATGGCGGCGCACGCGGGGCCGCTGGTCGGCGGCACGCCCGCGTTGTTGGTCGTGACTTGGGTGGGGGCCATCACCGCCGCGTTTGCGGCGTGTATCGCCGTCGCCCAGACGGACATCAAACGGATTTTAGCCTACTCGACGGTTTCCCAGCTCGGTTTCATGATGCTGGGCTTGGGCGCGGGTGGTGTCGCGGTGGGAATGTTCCATCTCTTCACCCATGCCTTCTTCAAGGCCCTGTTGTTCCTGGGGGCGGGTTCGGTCATCCACGGGGTGCACGAGGAGCAGGATATCCGGCGCATGGGCGGGCTGCGGTCCTTCATGCCCGTCACCTTCGCCACTTATGCCATCGGCATGATGGCGTTGGCGGGCGTGCCGCTCTTGGCCGGATTCTGGAGCAAGGACGGGATTCTGGGGGCGGCGGCGGGCGGGCCGTTCTACCTCGGCTTGTTTGGCGCCTGGCTCACGGCGTTCTACATGACGCGCCAAGTCTGCTACGTGTTCTTCGGTCAGTATCGTGGGAGCGCCGCTGCCGGCGCGCGCGGCCACTCGGCCTCCGGCGCCCATCCCGGCGCCGCCGCCCCCCACGAGAGCCCCGCGGTCATGACCGTGCCGCTGGCGATCCTGGCCCTGTTCGCGGCCGGGCTGGGTTTGCTCGGCACGCCCGCCTG